>JARIBR010000010.1 GCA_029258695.1 Quadrisphaera sp. | reverse complement strand
CGCTGGCCGGCGTCGGCGCCGTCGCCCACCACGCCCGCCACGTGGGCCTGGGCGTCGGCCTGGACGACATCGACGACTACGTCTCGTCCAACGACCTCGGGACCGCGGTGCTGCTGCGCGCCATGGGCGCCGCCCGGATCGACGCGCTGGCCTACGCCTCGTCGATGGTGGTCTACGGCGAGGGCGCCTACGACTGCGTCGAGCACGGCCGGGTCGCCCCCGCGCCGCGCCGGCGCCCCGACCTCGGGGCGGGCCGCTTCGAGCCCCCGTGCCCGGTGTGCGGGCGTCCGCTCACCCCGGCGATGGTCACCGAGGACGCCGTCCCGGACCCCCGCAACGCCTACGCCGCCACGAAGCTCCACGGCGAGCACCTCGCGGCCACCTGGGCGCGGGAGACCTCCGGGCGCGCGGCGGCGCTGCGCTTCCACAACGTCTACGGCCCCGGGATGCCGCGGGACACCCCGTACTCCGGGGTCGCGGCGATCTTCCGCTCCTCCCTGGAGGCCGGACGGTCGCCCCGCGTGTTCGAGGACGGCGGCCAGCGCCGGGACTTCGTGCACGTCGACGACGTCGCAGCAGCCGTCCTGGCCGCCCTCGACGCCGCGGGCGGCGACGTCCCGGCCGGGACCCGGCGCGGTCTGGTCCCGGGCGAGGTGCGCGCGTTCAACGTCGGCTCCGGCACGGTGACCACCGTGGGGCAGATGGCCCGCGGCCTCGCCCGCGCCGTGGCCCCCGACGGCGCGCTCGACCCCGTGGTCACCGGTGACTTCCGCCTCGGCGACGTCCGCCACGTGACGGCCTCCTCGCAGCGCGCGGCCGACGAGCTCGGCTGGTCCGCAGCCGTCGCCTTCGCCGACGGGGTGCGCGCGCTGGCCACCGATCCGCTGCGCCCGGCCCCGGAGCGCTCCACCCCGGTGCCCACCCCGTGAGCCACTCGTGAGCGCGGAGGCCGCCGGCGACCACGCCGTCGACGTGGTGCTGCCCTGTCTCGACGAGGCGGGCGCCCTGCCGTGGGTCCTGGGCCGCATGCCGCAGGGCCATCGCGCGATCGTCGTGGACAACGGGTCGAGCGACGGGTCGCCGGAGATCGCCGCCGCGCTGGGCGCCACGGTGGTCCACGAGCCGCAGCGCGGCTTCGGGGCGGCGTGCGCCGCCGGCCTGGCGGCGGCGAGCGCCGACGTCGTGGCCTTCATGGACGCCGACGCCAGCCTGGACCCCGAGCAGCTGCACCGCGTCGTCGACCCGGTGGTGGCCGGTGAGGCCGACCTCGTGCTGGGCCGCCGGGAGGCGCGCGGGCGCGGGGCGTGGCCGTGGCACCTGCGCCTGGCCAACCGTGAGCTCTGCCGGCGCATCCGGCGCCGCACGGGCCTCCGCCTGCACGACCTCGGGCCCATGCGCGCCTCGCGCCGTGCGCCGCTGGTGGGCCTGGCGCTGGCCGACCGGCGCTCGGGCTACCCCCTCGAGATGCTCGTCGCCGCGTCGGACCGCGGCTGGCGCGTCGACGAGGTGTCCGTGGCCTACTCCGCGCGCACGGGGCGCTCGAAGGTGACGGGGACGCCGCTCGGCGTGGCCCGCGCCGTCACCGACATGAGCGCGGTGCTCCGCGCACGACCTCGCCCGTGACCGCCCACCGATCCGCGGCGCCGTCGGCGCCGAACCCGCCGACCATGGACAGGAGCGCCGCCGTGTCGATCCCGTCCGCCGCCGCACCAGCCGCGCCCGCCGCGGGCTCCGCCGCACCAGCCGTCCCCACCGCCGTGAGGGCGCCGGCGGAGGCGAGCGCGACGCTCCTGGTCATCGCCAAGCGGCCCGTGGCCGGGCGCGTCAAGACCCGGCTCCAGTCGCGCTTCACCCCCGAGGAGGCCGCCGAGCTCGCCGCGGCCTCGCTGGCGGACACGTTCGCAGCCCTGGGCGCCGCCCCGGCAACGCGGCGCGTCGTCGCTCTCGACCGCGAGGACGAGGACGACGAGGCACCCGGCGGTCCTGACGCGGTCCCGACCTGGCTGCCGGAGGGCTTCGACGTCGTCGACCAGGGTTCCGGGGGGCTCGACCAGCGCCTGGCCACGGCGTTCGCGGCCGTCCTCGACCCCGCCTCGCCGGGGTACGTGGCGGGACCGGCGCTGCTCGTGGGCATGGACACCCCGCAGCTGACCCCCGAGCTGCTCGACGTGGACTGGACCGGCCTGGACGCCGTCCTCGGTCTGGCGACCGACGGCGGGTTCTGGGCCCTCGGCCTGCGCGAGCCCCGCGCCGAGGCGCTGCTCGGCGTCCCCATGTCCACCGAGCGCACCGGCGCCGCACAGCTCGAGCGCCTGCGCTCCCTCGGCCTGCGCGTCGGCCTGCTGCCGTGGCTGCGCGACGTCGACGAGCCCGAGGACGCCACGGCGGCCGCGGTGATGGCGCCGGGATCGGCGTTCGCCGCGGTGCACGCCCGCGTCGCGGCCGAGCACGCCGACGACGTCGAGCCGTCCGTGCTCTTCGCCGCCGCGCTGGGGGGGGAGGACGTCCGCGCCGCGGACGGGCGCCACTCCTACCGGCTGCCCGCCGCCGCCTGGATCGGTGACCCCGATCCCGTCGACGAGGGGATGCTGGAGCGCTGCGTCGGCCCCGTCCTCGACGTCGGCTGCGGGCCCGGCCGCATGGTCACCGCGCTGGTCCAGCGGGGCCACGACGCGCTGGGCATCGACATCGACCGCTCCGCGGTGCGCTCCACGGCGGCGCGCGGGGGCACGGCGCTGCGCCGCAGCGTGCACCACCGCCTGCCCGGGGAGGGTCGCTGGGGAACGGTGCTCCTCGCCGACGGGAACATCGGCATCGGCGGTGACCCGCGGGCGCTGCTGCTGCGCTGCGCCGCGCTCCTCGAGCCCGGCGGCCTGGTCGTCGTCGAGGCGGAGCCCACGCTCGACGGCACGGACCCCCGGGGCGCCGACGACCTCGACGTGCGCGACGCCGTCGTGCTCCACCACGTGGACGGCCGGCGCAGCCGACCCCTGCCGTGGGCGCGCCTCGGGGCGAGGCCGCTGGTGCGCCTCGCGCAGCGCTGCGGGCTGGAGCTCGTGGAGGACTGGCGGTCCGGTGGGCGCGTGGTGCTGGTGCTGCGCACGGCCGCTCCGACGGGGCCCTGACGTCCACAGCCTGGAACACTCAACCACTGTGCGCCAGAAACTGTGACTGTCCGTGTGCTTGACGCGATGGCCGAGATCACACCAGGGTAGGTGCGCACCCGGGACGACGGAGTGGTCCGGGTGGACAGCTGAACCCGGAGCCGCACGTGGGCTCCTCACGAGTGGGGAGTGGTGGCGTGCCCGAGCTGTTCATCGAGGGGTCATGGCGCGACGCCGCGGACGGTGAGACCCGCGACGTCCGCTGCCCCGCCGACGGCACCCACGTGGCCACCGTCGCCGAGGCGGGGCCGGCCGACGTGGACGCCGCCGTCAGCGCCGCCCGCCGAGCCTTCGCCGAGGGGGTGTGGCCCAGCACCTCGTCCCTGGAGCGCGCCAGGACCTTGCACGCCGTCGCCGACCTGCTAAAGCGCGACAAGGCCGAGGTCGCGCGGCTGGAGTCGCTGGACACCGGCAAGCGCCTCGCGGAGTCCCTGGCGGACGTCGACGACATCGTCGGGGTCTTCCGCCACTACGCGGGCCTCACCGGGGCGGAGAGCGGACGCGTCGTCGACCCCGGTCAGCCCGGGATCGTCAGCCGCGTGGTGCACGAGCCGGTGGGCGTCTGCGCGCTCATCACCCCGTGGAACTACCCCCTGCTGCAGACCTCGTGGAAGGTCGCCCCGGCGCTCGCCGCGGGCTGCACGTTCGTGCTCAAGCCCAGCGAGCTCACGCCGTCGACGGCGGTCTGGCTCATGGGCGCGCTCACCGAGGCGGGCGTGCCGGCCGGGGTCGCCAACCTCGTCCTGGGCGCCGGTGCCCGCGTCGGGACGGCGCTGACCGAGCACCCGGGCGTCGACCTCGTCTCCTTCACGGGCGGCCTGGAGACCGGCAAGAAGATCATGGCCTCGGCCGCGGGGACGGTGAAGCGCGTCGCGCTGGAGCTCGGGGGCAAGAACCCCAACGTCGTGTTCGCCGACGCCGACCGCGAGGCGGCGCTGGACAACGCGCTGACCGCGGTCTTCCTGCACTCCGGCCAGGTCTGCTCCGCCGGCGCCCGGCTGGTGGTCCAGGCCTCGATCCACGACGAGTTCGTCGACGAGCTGGTCGCCCGCGCCGCGGGCATCCGCCTCGGGGGTCCCTTCGACGACGCCGCCCAGACGGGACCGCTCATCAGCGCGGCCCACCGGGAGAAGGTGGAGGCGTACGTCGCCGCCGGCGTGGCAGAGGGCGCCGTGCTGCGGGTCGGCGGCGCCCGTCCCGACGACCCCGCCCTGGCGGACGGCTCCTACTACCCGCCGACGGTCCTCGACGGCTGCACGTCGGCGATGAGCGTGGTGCAGCGCGAGTCCTTCGGCCCCGTTCTCACGGTCGAGACCTTCGACGGCGACACCCCGGAGGCGCTCGAGGACGCCGCGGTGGCCATCGCCAACGACACCGTCTACGGCCTGGCGGGGGCGGTGTGGACGTCCGACGCGGGCCGCGCCGAGCGGGTCGCCTCCCGCCTGCGGACGGGCACCGTCTGGATCAACGACTTCCACCCGTACGTGCCGCAGGCCGAGTGGGGCGGCTACAAGCAGTCCGGCGTCGGCCGCGAGCTCGGCCTGGGCGGCCTGGCGGAGTACCGCGAGACCAAGCACGTCTGGCACAACACCCGTCCGGCCCCCGCGGGGTTGTTCGGACCAGGAGAGGACGCCTGATGGGCCCGAGCACGGACGCACGCCGCTACGACGTCGTCATCGTCGGCGCCGGCTCGGCCGGCTCCGCGCTGGCCAACCGGCTGAGCGCGGACGGCACCACCAGCGTCCTCGTCCTGGAGGCCGGGCGCTCGTTATTGTAGTGATATAA
>JARIBR010000293.1 GCA_029258695.1 Quadrisphaera sp. | reverse complement strand
CCGCGGGCTCGACGACGGGCAGGTCGTGGGCCTCGCCCACCGGGGCGCTGGTCAGCTGCCCGCCGACCGTGGTGAGGCCGGCCGCCAGCGGCGCCGAGGCGGCGGCGGCGCCGCGCACCCCCTGGTCCGCGACGGTGATGAGGTAGGGCAGCGTCGCCGACGTCAGCGCCAAGGTCGAGGTGCGGGCCACCGCACCGGGGATGTTCGCCACGCAGTAGTGCACGACGCCCTCCTCGACGAAGGTGGGGTCGGAGTGGGTGGTGGGGCGCGAGGTCTCGAAGCACCCGCCCTGGTCGATGGCGATGTCGGCGACGACGCTGCCCTCGCGCATCGAGGCGATCATCGCCCGGTCCACCAGCTTGGGGGCCTTGGCGCCGGGGATGAGCACCGCGCCGATGACGACGTCGGACTCCTCGACGTAGGCGGCGAGGCGCGCCCGGTTCGAGATCACCAGGTCCGCGCGCCCCTCGAAGATGTCGGAGAGGTAGGCCAGCCGCGCCGGGTTCGTGTCCAGGACGCGCACGATCGCCCTCATGCCCAGGGCGATCTTGGCGGCCTCGGTGCCCGAGACGCCTCCGCCGATGATGGTCACCTTCGCCGCCGGCGTCCCCGGCACGCCGCCGAGCAGCAGCCCGGCGCCTCCGGACGAGGACTCCAGGTGGTGGGCGGCGGCCTGCACCGACATCCGCCCCGCCACCTCCGACATGGGGGTCAGCAGCGGCAGCCGACCGTCCGCGCCGGTCACCGTCTCGTAGGCGATGGAGTCCAGGCGGCGGTCGACGAGGAACTCGGTCAGCTCCCGGTCCGCGGCGGCGTGCAGGTAGGTCACGAGCTGCTGGCCCTCGCGGAAACGGTGGAACTCCTCCGGCACGGGCTCCTTCACCTTGACGATGAGTTCGGAGGCGGCGAAGACGGCGTCCGCGTCGGCGAGGATCTCCGCCCCGACCGCGGCGTACTCCTCGTCGCTGAACTTCGACCCGGCTCCGGCACCGGACTGCAGGAGCACCCGGTGCCCGTGGTGGACGAGCTCGTTGGCCCCGTCCGGCGTGAGGGCCACGCGCTTCTCGTTGTTCTTGATCTCGGAGGGGACACCGACGGTCGTGGTCATCGGGGAAGACTGCCAGAGATCCGCCGGGAGCTCACCTCAGCCGGCCGCCTCCAGCAGGCCGCTGCCGGGGATCGCGTCGAGGAGGGCGCGCGTGTACTCCTGCCGGGGGTTCTCGAAGACCTCGTCGGTCGTGGCCTGCTCGACGAGGCGCCCGTTCTGCATGACGCACACGTCGTCGGCGATCTGGCGGACCACGGCGAGGTCGTGGGTGATGAACAGGTACGTCAGCCCCAGGCGGGCCTGGAGGTCGTTGAGCAGGCGCAGGATCTGGGCCTGGACCAGCACGTCGAGGGCGGAGACCGCCTCGTCGCACACGATCATCTCCGGCTCCAGGGCCAGGGCCCGGGCGATCGCGATGCGCTGGCGCTGCCCGCCGGAGAGCTCGTTGGGGTAGCGCGACATCACCGAGGCGGGCATCTGCACCTGGTCGAGGAGCTCGCGGATCTTGGCCTCGCGGGACTTCTTGTCACCCACGCGGTGGAGCTTCAGCGGCTCCTCGATGGTGCGGAAGATGCTGAAGGTGGGGTCCAGGGAGCCGTAGGGGTTCTGGAAGATGGGCTGCACGCGGCGCCGGAAGGCGAACTGGTCCTTGTGCCCCAGCCCGGCGACGTCGGTCCCGTCGAAGACGACCCGCCCCGACGTGGGCGTCTCGAGCCCGAGCACCATGTTGGCCACGGTGGACTTCCCGGAGCCGGACTCGCCGACCACCGCGGTGGTGGTGCCGCGCCGCACCGTGAAGGACACCTCGTCCACGGCCTTGAGCGGCTCCCCGCGCCGTCCGGACCCGCGGATCGTGAAGCTCTTGCACAGGTTCTCCACCTGCAGGACGTCGGCGTCGGCGTCCGCGCCGGCCTTCGCCACGCTCTCGCCGACGTGGCCCTGGGAGGCCGTGACGACGTCGGCGCGCTCGGTGGTGGACTCCAACCGGCGCGAGGCCAGCGACGGCGCGGACTCCACGAGGCGCTTGGTGTACGGGTGCTGGGGGTCGGTGAGGATCTGGCGGGCGGGCCCGGACTCCACGATCCGCCCCCGGTACATCACGACCAGCTGCTCGGCGCGCTCGGCCGCGAGCCCCAGGTCGTGGGTGATGAGCAGCACCGCAACCCCGAGGTCCCGGGTGAGACCGCCCAGGTGGTCGAGGATGGTGCGCTGGACCGTGACGTCGAGGGCGGACGTCGGCTCGTCGGCGATGAGGAGCTTGGGGCGGGCGGCCAGCCCGGTGGCGATGAGCGCGCGCTGGCGCATGCCGCCGGAGAACTCGTGCGGGTACTGCTTGGCCCGGCGCTCCGCGTCCTCGAGGCCGGCCTCGGTGAGCAGCTCGGCGGCCCGCTTCTTCGCGTCCTTGCCCCGCAGGTCGGTGTTGACGCGCAGCGCCTCGGCCACCTGGTAGCCGATGGTCCACACCGGGTTGAGGTTGGACATCGGGTCCTGCGGGACCATGCCGATGGAGGAGCCGCGCAGCGCGACGACCTCCTTGGCGTCGATCTGCACCACGTCGCGACCCTCGAAGAAGATCTTCCCCCCGGTGACCCGCCCGTTGCCGGGCAGCAGACCGATGACGGCGGCGGCGGTCGTCGACTTGCCCGATCCGGACTCCCCCACGATCGCCACGGTCTGCCCGGGGTAGACGGTGAGGTTCGCGCCGCGCACCGCGGGCACGTCCTGGCCCTGCGGTGAGCGGAAGGAGACGTCGAGGTCCCGCACGGCGAGCAGCGGCTCGTCGCCGGGCCGCGGGCCGGCGGCCGCGCGACGGACGCTCTCCCGGTCGGTGCCCGTCTCGTCCAGGTCCACCGCGTCGTCGTGGCCGGCGATCTCGCTCATCGTGACTTCGCCTTCGGGTCCAGGGCGTCGCGCAGGGCGTCGCCGATGAAGATGAACGACAGCACCGTGAGGCTCAGCGCCACGGCGGGGAACAGCAGCTTCGAGGGGTCGGAGCGCAGCACGGACTGGGCACGGTTGATGTCCCCGCCCCAGGACACGACGCTGGCGTCGAGCCCGATCCCCAGGAAGGACAGCGTGGCCTCAGCGCCGATGAAGGTGCCGAGCGTGATGGTGGCGATGACGATCACCGGCGGGAGCGCGTTGGGGATCACGTGCGTGATCAGCGTCTTGACGCGCGAGGCCCCGAGAGCCCTGGCCGCGGTGACGTACTCCGAGCCGCGCAGCGAGATCACCGACCCGCGGGCGATGCGGGCCACCTGCGGCCACCCGAAGGCGGCGAGCACGCCGGCGACGACCCAGACGGTGCGGTCCTGGAAGGCCTGCATGCCGACGATCGCGCCGAGGAGGAACGGCACCGCGAAGAAGATGTCGACCACGCGCGAGATGAGGGTGTCCCAGATGCCGCCGAAGAAGCCGGCCACGGCCCCGAGGATCCCCCCGACGAGCACCACGAGGGCGGTGCCGATGACGCCGACCACCACCGAGGCGCGGGCGCCGTACAGCACCCGGGAGTAGATGTCGCAGCCCTGGCGGTCGAAGCCGAAGGGGTGCCCCGCCTGCGGGCCGCCGAGGGTGTTGCCGAGGTCGCAGCGCGTGGGGTCCGTGTTCGTCAGAGCGCCGGGGAAGATCGCGATGAAGATGAAGAAGAGCCCGATGAGCGCGCCGATGATGAACAGCGGGCGCTTGCGCAGGGTGCGCCACGCGTCCGCCCACAGGCTGCCCGAGGGCGCCTGCTCGTCGACGGAGTCGGTGTCCTGCAGGCGCGTCTGCTCCAGGTCGGCGACGAAGGGCTCCTGGCCCTCCGCGTGAGCCATGCCCCCGGGGTCGGTGAAGCTGCGCAGGTTCGTGTCAGACATAGCGGATCCTCGGGTCGAGCACGGCATAGAGGAGGTCGACGAGCAGCGAGGCGACGAGGTAGATCAGCACGAGCACCGTGGTGACGGTGACCACCGTGGGCCCCTCCCCGCGGATGACCGACTGGTAC
>JARIBR010000234.1 GCA_029258695.1 Quadrisphaera sp. | reverse complement strand
CGCACGGCGAGACAGGAGCGGCACGCTCCCCGGGGCGGGCACTCGTGGCCCGTGGTCGAGCGGTGCGTGGATGCAGTGACTCTGCGTGCTGCCATGGCTCGACCCTGCCGAGCCGCGACCTCGCAGCGTGACCACCGCTGCGCCAGCCGTGTCGTTCGCGCCGCCCGTGCAGCGCAGACGATGACGTGCGGTGATTAGCCGCTGCGCCGCGTGAGGGCCGCGTCGAGCGCGGTCCGCATCGCGTCCAGCGGCGCGGGGCGTCCGGTCATGAGGCGAACCTGCTCGCCGGCCTGGTGCAGTAGCAGCGCGTGCCCGCCGGCCACGGCGCCGCCGCGGCGCTCCCAGGCTCGCGCCAGCGCCGTCGGCCACGGGTCGTACACGGCATCGAGCAGCAGGCCCGGGCGCTTCGTCGAGGTGCCCGGGCGTCCGAGGGCGTCCGCCAGCGCGTCGGCGGCGCCCGCCGGGACGGTGGAGACGACGACGTCGGCGCCGACGGCCCGGTCCGCGCGCTCCCAGGGGGCGACGTCGACCTCGATGCCGACCCGGTCGGCGATGTCGGCGAGGGCTGCGGCGCGCAGCGGCGAGCGCACGTGCACCACCGGCGCCGCGACCCCCAGCTCAGCCAGGGCCGCCAGCGCGGACGCTGCGGTCGCCCCCCCGCCGAGGATCGCCGCCGTCGTCGGGGATCCCGCCCCGGCCTCGCGCAGGGCCCCCACCACGCCGGCGACGTCGGTGTTCTCCCCGTGCCAGCGCAGCGACTCACCCGGCGCGGGCATGGTCCCCGGCGCCGGGAGCACGGTGTTGACCGCCCCCACGGCGGCGGCGAGGGGTGCGCACGTGGACAGCAGGGGGATGACCGCCTGCTTGAGCGGCATGGTCAGGCTCAGCCCGCCCCACTCCGGGCCGAGGGCGGCGAGCACCGCGGGCAGCTGCTCCGCCGTGACGTCCGCGGCGCTGTAGCCCCAGTCGTCCAGGCCCAGCGCGTCGTACGCCGCGGCGTGCAGGACCGGGGAGAGCGAGTGGTCGACGGGGTGACCCATCACCGCGGCCCTCATCGTGGCCTGCGCGCCGTCGTGGTCACCGCTCGCCTCACTGGTCCGGGTTGGCCCGGGCCCACGCCTGGAAGATCTCCACGTTCGCGTCGTGCTCCTCCTTGGTGGTGGAGAAGCGCGTCTCGCCCGTGTCGGGGTTGATGACGACGAAGAACAGCCACGGGCCCTCCGCCGGGTTCAGGGCCGCGGTGATGGCCTCCTCGCCCGGGTTGGTGATCGGCCCCGGCGGCAGGCCCTCGGCCAGATAGGTGTTGTAGGGCGAGGGGCTCGCGCGGTCCTCGTCCGTCGTGGTCAGGCCGGTCTTGCCGGTGGCGTAGTTCACCGTCGTGTCGAACTGCAGCAGCATGCCGTCGGCCAGGCGGTTCTCGATGACCCGCGAGACCTTGGCCATGTCGTCGCTGGGACCGGCCTCGGCCTGGATGAGCGAGGCCTTGGTCAGCACCGTCTCCCGGTCCGCGGGCGAGACGCCCGCCGCGTCCAGCGCCGCCCGGGTGCGGTCGATCATCGCGGCGAGCATCTCCACCGGGGGGGTGCCCAGGGGGAAGTCGTAGGTCGCCGGGAACAGCCACCCCTCGAGGTTCCCCTCGGCCTCCGCCGGCAGGCCGGCTGCCGGCGTGGCCGCCGCCGCGCTCAGCTCCTCGACGCTCACGTCAGTGGTCTCGGCGATCCGCTCCAGCGTCCTGGCGGCGGTGAAACCCTCGGGGATGGTGAAGGTGTACTGCTGCAGGGAGGCCGGGTCCAGCAGGGCCGCGAGGGCTCCTTCCGCGCTCATCCGCTCGTTGAGGGCGTACGTGCCGGGCGTGATGGTGCCCGCCCGCGGGTCGGAGCTGGCCAGCGTCGAGAACGCCCGCTCGCTCTTGACCACGTCCGCCTGCGCGAGCACCGCGGCGATGTCGCGGCCGGTGTCCCCGCTCTCCACGGTGATCTCGACCGATCCCGAGCCAGGGCCGGGGTAGTCGTCGGGCTCGGTGACCTGCTCCGCGAGGTCACGCAGGGGGGAGGTCACGGCGAGCACCCCGACCCCGACGACGAGCAGGGCGATCACGAGGACCACGAGGGAGCGGACGCGGCGCTGACGACGGCGCCGCTGGCGCTCGGCAGCGCCCCGGCGGCCCCGGGTGGGCTCCCCCGCGGTGTCGGTCTCACGCGGGTCCGAGGGCGGTTGCCCACCGGGCAGGTTGGCGAGGGTCATGCCGTCCATGGCGTCTCCACGCTCCCTCCGTGGTCGTCGGCGGCGGGGCCACCGGGGCGTTCGTGGTCGTGGTGCGCGTCGGGCTCCGGCGGCGAGGGAGCGCCGGGGCTCACCTCCGGGGGCGACGGGGGGCGACGCCGACGCGGTTTGCGCGGCGGTCGGTCCTGCGCGGGGGCGCTGAGCCCGCCCACCAGCTCACCTCCCGGCGTGCCGCTGAGACGTTCGCGGTCGAGGACGGCCTGGAGCAGGATGACCGCGGCGACCTGGTCCACCACCTCACGCTGGCGGCGTCCCGGGCGGCCCGACGCGTCCATCGCCTGGTGGGCGCTGACCGTGGTCAACCTCTCGTCGACCAACCGCACCGGTGTGGGTGCCACGGCCGAAGATAGGTGACCTGCGTACCTCCGCGCCAGCGTGGCGGCCTGGCCTTCAGCCCCGGAGAGGGAGAGCGGGAGGCCCACGACCACCTCGACCGCCTCGCGCTCGCGGACCATGTCGGCGATCTGCGTGATGTCCGATCGCCGAGCGCCGTCACGGGCCAGCGTCCGCACGGGCGAGGCCACGACGCCCGCCGGGTCGCACGCCGCGAGGCCGACGCGGACGGACCCCACGTCGACCCCGAGCCTGACCCCTGGCCTCACGCCTACCGGGTGGCGGCGGAGGTCTCGACGGCTGCTCGCACCGCCTCCAGCGCCGCGGGGACCGCGGACGCGTCCGTGCCACCACCTTGCGCGAGGTCGTCCTTGCCGCCGCCGCCGCCGCCGAGCGCTGCCGCGGCGACCTTGACGAGGGCCCCGGCCTTCAGGCCACGCTCCCGGGCCGCGGGGGTGGTGGCGACGACGACGACGGGGCGCTCCTTGGCGACGCCGGCGACGGCGACGACCGCGGCCCCGCCGGGGCGCGGGACGAGGCGGTTGCGGACGTCGAGCACGAGGGTGCGCAGGTCGTCCCCGGAGGCCACGTCGCCGGCGCCGACCGCCACGAGCCACGTGCCACCCACGTCGAGCGCGCCGTCGGCGAGCGCGCCGGCGCCGGACAGCACCGCGGCGGTGCGGGCGGCAGCCATCTCCTTGTCGGCGGCCCGCAGCTGCTCCAGCAGGGCGCCGACGCGGTCGGTCAGCTCGTCGGGGCGCACGCGCAGCATGGACGTCAGCTGGCTGACCAGCGCGGACTCCCTGGCCACGTGGGCGTGGGCGTCGGCGCCGACGAGGGCCTCGACGCGGCGCACCCCGGAGCCGATCGAGCTCTCCCCGAGGAGGGTGACCAGGCCCAGCTCACCGGTGCGCGCGACGTGCGTGCCGCCGCACAGCTCCTTGGACCAGTCCCCGATGGAGACCACGCGCACGCGGTCGCCGTACTTCTCCCCGAACAGGGCCATGGCCCCCGACGCCCGCGCCGCCTCGAGGTCCATGACGTCGGACTCGACGGGCACGTCGTCGGCGAGGAAGGTGTTGACGTGGGTCTCGACGTCGGCCAGCACGCCGGCGCCCGGCGCGGCGGTGGCCGTCACGTCCAGGCGAAAGCGGCCCGGGGCGTTCTCCGAGCCGGCCTGGCGCGCGGTGGGACCGAGCGCGTCGCGCACCCCCTGGTGCACGAGGTGGGTGGCCGTGTGCGCCCGGGAGATGGCCCGGCGACGGGCGGCGTCGACGACGGCCTCCACCGTGTCGCCCACCGCGATCTCCCCCGCGGTGACGCGGCCCCGGTGGACGAACAGCCCCGCCAGCGGGCGCTGGACGTCGGCGACCTCGACGATCCCCGCCGTCCCACCCGACGCGGCGACGCTCAGCGTTCCGTGGTCCGCGAGCTGCCCACCGCCCTCGGCGTAGAACGGGGTGGCGTCGAGGACCACCTCGAGGTCGTCGCCGGCCAGAGCCACCGGCACGGGGACGCCGTCGCGCAGCAGGGCGACGACCCGGCCCTGCCCGGCGGTCGCGCCGTACCCGGTGAACGTCGTCGCGCTCTGACCCGCGGCGGGGGCCAGGGAGTCGACGATCTGGCGGTACGTCGTGGTGTCCGCCCGCCCTGCCCGCTTGTCGCGGCTGTCGGCCTTGGCGCGGTCGCGCTGCTCAGCCATGAGGGCGCGGAAGCGCGTCTCGTCGACGGCAACGCCCTGCTCGGCCGCCATCTCCAAGGTGAGGTCGATGGGGAAGCCGTAGGTGTCGTGCAGCGCGAAGGCGTCGTCGCCGGACAAGCGCGGGCTGCCGTCGCCGCTCGTGGTGCGCACCCGGGCCACGGCCGTGTCGAGGATCGTCGTGCCCGCTGCCAGGGTGCGACGGAAGGACTCCTCCTCCCCGTAGACCACGGGGGCGATGCGGGCGAAGTCGGTGGCCAGCTCGGGGTAGCCGGGGGCCATGAGGTCGCGGCTGACCGGCAGCAGCTCACCGAGGGTCGGGGCGTCGACGCCGAGCAGGCGCATGGAGCGCACCGCGCGGCGCAGCAAGCGGCGCAGCACGTACCCGCGCCCCTCGTTCGAGGGGGTGACGCCGTCGCCGACGAGCATGAGGGAGGCCCGCACGTGGTCACCGACGACGCGCAGCCGCACGTCGTCCTCGGGGTCCTTGCCGTACCGGGTGCCCGCGAGCTCGGCGGCGCGGTCGAGGACGGGGCGGACCTCGTCGATCTCGTACATGTTGTCGACGCCCTGGAGGACGAAGCCCATGCGCTCCAGGCCCATGCCGGTGTCGACGTTCTTGCGGGGCAGCTCACCGACGACGGGGAACTCGTAGCCCTGGCCCTCGCCGCGCAGCTCCTGCATGAAGACGAGGTTCCACACCTCGAGGTAGCGGTCGCCCGCGGTGTCGGCCGCCGGGCCGCCGTCAGGGCCGTAGGCCGCACCGCGGTCGAAGAAGATCTCCGAGTCGGGGCCGGCCGGTCCAGGGACCCCGGTGTGCCAGTAGTTGTCCTCTCGACCGAGGCGCTGGATGCGGTGCTCGGGGAGCCCGGCGATCTCGCGCCACAGGGCCGCGGCCTCGTCGTCCTCGCGGTAGACCGTCACCCACAGGTCACGCTCGGCGAACCCGTAGCCGCCGTCGGCCTCCGAGGAGGTGAGCAGCTCCCAGGCGTGGGCGATGGCGCCGCGCTTGAAGTAGTCGCCGAAGGAGAAGTTGCCGTTCATCTGGAAGAACGTGCCGTGACGGGTGGTCTTGCCGACCTCGTCGATGTCGAGGGTGCGCACGCACTTCTGGATGCTCGCGGCGCGCGCGTAGGGCGGGGTCTGCTCCCCGGTGAAGTAGGGGATGAAGGGGACCATGCCCGCGACGGTGAACAGCAGCGTCGGGTCCGGGCTGATCAGCGACGCCGACGGGACGACGGTGTGGCCGCGCTCCTCAAAGTAGGTGAGGAAGCGCCGGCGGATCTCAGCGGTCCGCATGGCGTCCGGTCGGGTGGTCCAGCAGGGCCTGCGCCTCGTCCTCGTCCATCACGCCGGCGTCCACCTCGAGGGCCACGCGCAGCTGCTGCTCCCGCTCGCGCATGCCGGCGCGCACGTCGGCGCCGAAGTCCTTGGCGTCCTCCCACCAGCCGCCGGCGCGGTCGGCCACGCCACCGGGGGTGTAGGCCCGGGTGGCCTTCTGGACGCGGCGCAGCCCGATGGCCCCGCCGACGATGCCGACCCCCAGCACGATGAGGCGTCCCACGGCTCAGCGCCCCCGTCGCGCGCGACGGCCGGTGGCCACGCCCTCGCGGCGGCCCGTCACGGCCTGGCGCACGCCGTAGGTGAAGGCGGCGGCCTTGATGATCGGCGAGCCCAGCGTCGCGGCGAACAGCGACGTCAGCGCGGAGGCGTTCGTCGAGATCTGCGCGGCGTTGGAGGTGATGGTGTCGAGCTTCTCGATCTGCTCGTTGGCGTTGCCGACGGTGGTCGTCACCTCACCGATGAGCGGGACGGTGGAGTCCGAGAGGCCGCGGATGGTGGTGCGCGCCTCGTCGAGCACGCGGCCCAGCTTCATCAGCGGCACGGCCAGCAGGATGACGAGGACCACGAAGGCTCCGGCCGCGATGAGTCCTGCGATGTCTCCGCCCGACATGCTGCTCCTGCCTGCGTGGGCTGCTCGCCCGGTGGTGGGCCCGTCGCCGCGCCGTGGTGGGCGCGACGGTGACCGGGCCGTGGTCGCGGGCGAGCGTACCGTCCGGGGCTGCTGCTCGTGCCCAGGGCGCCTCGGGCCTCGCCCGTCCACCGTCCACCGTCCACCGTCCACCGTCCACCGTCCACCGATTGCTACGGCGCCGGGGAATGCTGCCTCAACCTCATCGCAGCGGCGGCTTCCGGTGACGGACGCCGCATTCTGCGCGTCGTGTGCAATCTGAGTGCCCCCTGAGCGCTGCGCGAGGACGTCGTCCGCGACACGGACGTCGAGACGCGCGGCCCGCCTGGGCC
>JARIBR010000202.1 GCA_029258695.1 Quadrisphaera sp. | reverse complement strand
AGCTCGTCAACGACCGCCTGGGGCACGCCGCCGGCGACGCCCTGCTCGTGGCCATCGCGCGCCGCCTCACCGCCGCCCTGCCCGAGGGGTCGGTGCTCGGCCGCCTCGGCGGGGACGAGCTCGTCGTGCTCGTCCACGCGCCCGACGCCGGCGCCGGCGCCCAGGCCGTGCTCGACGTCTTCACCGAGCCCTTCGACCTGGGCCGCGAGCGCGGTGCCCTCGTCGCCCAGGCGTCGGTGGGGGTGACCGACGCGCGCGGCGTCAGCGCCGAGGAGGCGCTGGGGCGCGCCGACGTCGCCATGTACACCGCGAAGCAGACCGGGCGCGACCGCTGGGTGGCCTACGCCGACGGCCAGCGCGAGAAGGTGCTGGGCGACGCGGCGACGCTCGTGGAGCTCCGAGCGCTGCTCGTCGGGGGATCCAGCCCCGAGGACCCCGGGTACTTCGTCCTGCACCACCAACCGATCGTCGACCTCGTCACCGGGCGCCCCCACAGCCTCGAGTGCCTGGTCCGCTGGCAGCACCCGCGCCGAGGCTTCGTGCCCCCCGACGACTTCCTGCCGCTCGTGGAGTCAGCCGGCCTGGGCGCCGAGCTCGACCGCTGGGTGATGCACGCCGCCCTCGCCCAGCTCGCCGCGTGGGACGTCGTGTGGGACGCAGCCGGCGTGCCGCGGTGCGGCAGCGTGGGCATCAACCTCGGCGTCTCCAGCATCCGCTCGCCCACCCTCGTCGAGGACGTCGCGGCGGCGCTCGCGGGGAGCGGCCTGACGCACGACCGGCTGGTGCTGGAGATCACCGAGCACGACGAGATGCCCTTCGACCCGCTCGCGGCCCAGCGCCTGCTCACCCTGCGCGAGCTGGGCGTGGGCCTGTGGCTCGACGACTTCGGCACCGGGTACTCCTCCGTGGGCTACCTGCGGCGCTGGCCCGTGGGCTGCATCAAGCTCGACCGCTCGCTGTTGCCCGCGGCCGGCGCGGGGTCGGCGTTCGCCGCCATCGACGACCCCCTCGAGCTGCTCGACGGCGTCGCGGCCCTCGCCGCGGCCCTCGGGCACGACGTGGTGGCCGAGGGCGTCGAGCACGCCGACGACGACCGCGCCGTCCGCGCGGTGGGGGTGCGCTACGCCCAGGGGTGGCTCTACGCCCGGCCCATGCCCGCCGACGCCCTCGCGGCCTGGTGGCGCGAGCACCCGAGCGTCGAGGGCACCGCCGCGGACCCCGAGGTCGTCGTGGCCGAGGTCGGCTCGCAGCGGCAGGTGGTCTCGTGAGCGCGTCGACCCGCCCGGGGGCGGCCAGCCCGGTCGCCGCCGCGCGCGCGATGACCCACCGCAGCCCGTGGACGCTCGCGTGGGGCCTCGCGGCGGTGGTCCTCGTGGCGGTGTCGATCATGGTGCCCGGGCGCGCCGTCGTGGTGCTCGCCCTCGCGGAGGGGGGCGCAGCGCTGGTCGCCGCGGTCGTCCTGCACCGACGCGGCCTCCTGCGCAGCCGCGTCGGCGGTTCCCTCGTGGGCGTCCTCGCGCTCCTGTCCTGCTCGAGCGCCGCGCTGACGGTGATCGGTCCCGGCGCCTGGCCGGGGCTCGCCCTGATCGTCGTCGCCCAGGTCGTGGGGCTCGGGGGCTGCCTGCCGGCGTTCACCGCCCACGAGCGCCCCTCCGGGACGCTGCGGCGAGGGCACGTCCTCAGCGCCGAGGTGGCCATCGTCGTCGTCGGCACCGGCCTGGCCGTGGGTCAGACGTTCCTGCGGGCCGACCGTCTCGGCGCCGACCTGCCCGCCTCCGTGGCCGCGGCGGTGGACCTCCTCGGCCTCGCCGTGCTCGGCTGGCTTCTGCTCACCCGCCGACGCCTGCTGCCCGTGGTCGCCCTCGGGACGATCGCCGCCTGCCTGCTCATGACGCAGAACTACCTCGCGACGTCCCGAGGCACCCCGCTGGGCTCCGCCGCCGAGCTCGGCCAGCCCCTGGGGGTGCTCGGGGCCCTGCTCCTCGGCGCTGCGCTGACGCACCCGTCGCTGGCGACGCTGGTGGCCGGGCGCTACCGGCCTCGGCTGCGCAGCGGCGGGGCGCGGCTGACGGTCGTCATCCCCTTCGCGTGCATGCCCGCGCTGTCCTGGCTCGGCGGCGTGCTCGACCCGCAGAGCGCGGTACCCGCGGTCGTGCTCGTCACCACCGCCGTGGGGATCAGCCTGCTCGCGCTGGTCACCGCCTTCGGGCTCGTCGCGGAGATGGAGGCGGCCGCCGACGCGGACCCGCTCACCGGCCACCTTGGCCGCCTCGGAGCCACGCGGCGCCTCGAGGACCTGCACGCAGCGCGCACCCCCACCGTGGTGGTCCTCGTCGACGTCGACGACTTCACCGACGTCAACCAGCGCCACGGCCCAGAGGTCGGTGACGCCGTGCTCGTCGCGGCGCTCGACCGCCTGGTGGACCGGCTGCCCGAGGGCAGCGTGGTGGCGCGCCTCGCCGGGGACGAGATGCTGGCGCTCCTGCCCGACGACGGGCCGGGCACCGCCGAGCGCGCCGGTGAGCTCGTGCGCTCCCTCTTCGCCGAGCCCTTCGACCTCCCAGCGGCCAGGGTGCAGCTCGCGGTCAGCGTCGGCGTGACCGGCCTGCTGGAGCGCCCCGACGGCCAGGCCGGTGATGCGCTGGTGGACGCCGACATCGCCCAGCGCCTCGCGAAGGCCCGCGGGGGGGACCGGTGCGTCGCCTACGACGGGGCCGTGCGCGACGAGGTCATGGAGCCCGTCCACCTCCTGCGGGACCTGCGCTCCCTCCTGGCCCCCGCCGACGAGCACAGCCGGCCCACCACCTCGTGCAGCGCCTCCGCGCAGGCCGTCCCCGCCGGGGTCGGTCACCTCGTCGTCCACTACCAGCCGATCGTCGACGTCGCCACGGGCGACGCGCTCTCCGTCGAGGCGCTCGTCCGGTGGTCGCACCCGCACCGCGGCACGGTGGCGCCCGACGAGTTCCTGCCCCTCGCCGAGCTGGGCGGCGTCGGCGCCACCCTGGACCGCGCCGTCATGACCCAGGCGCTGCGCCAGCTCGCGGAGTGGGACGCCGGCGGGCTCGGGGTCACCAAGGTCAGCGTCAACCTCGGGAGCGCCAGCATGCGCGAGGGCGGCCTGTGGACCTTTGCCGTCGCCGCGTGCCGCGACGCCGGCGTCGAGGTGCACCGCCTCGCGCTGGAGATCACCGAGCACGACGCCCTCGACGTCGACGACGGCGTCATCGACGACCTCCTGGCCCTGCGCGACGCCGGCGCCGACGTGGCCCTGGACGACTTCGGTGCCGGCCACGCCTCCGTCGGCTACCTGCGGCGATGGCCGGCGAACGTGGTCAAGCTGGACCGCTCGCTGCTCCCGTCGGCCAGCCCGCCGGCCGGTCACGAGGCCATGCTCGACGCGCGTCCGCTGCTCCAGGCGGTGGCCCAGATGGTCCACACGCTGGATCGGAGCCTGCTCGTCGAGGGGGTCGAGGACGAGGAGGACCTGGCGCTGGTGCGCTCGCTCGGAGCCCAGCGGGCGCAGGGGTACCACTTCTCGAGGCCGCTGCCCGCCGACGACCTCGCCCGGTGGTGGCGCTCGCGACCCTGCCAGCCCTCACCCGACGTGGTGTCCCCCGCGACCCTGGTCCGCGATCAGGTAACGTGAGCCCTGGTGGCGTGTCCGAGCGGCCTAAGGAGCACGCCTCGAAAGCGTGAGAGGGTGAGAGCCCTCCGTGGGTTCAAATCCCACCGCCACCGCCACGCAGGCCCCCGATCGGCGCACCGTCGCCGTCCGGGGGCCTCGTCCGTCCCGCGGTGATCGCGGGCTACCGCGAGGCGCCGGGGCCTTCGGCGCGCGCCCCGCGCCCCCGCGCCGCGACGATCGACTTGCTCACCCCCTCCGGTGTCCGTCATGCTCACCGGACGCAGCTCGTCCCGACGAGGGGAACGACGATGACGACGTACTACGAGGCTCCTGCTGTGGGGACGCGGGTGGCGCGGTCGCGGGCGATCGCGCGGCGTGAGTCGTTGGGCAAGGTGATCGTGCGGTGGGCGACGAGCACTGATCACAAGGTGATCG
>JARIBR010000195.1 GCA_029258695.1 Quadrisphaera sp. | reverse complement strand
CCGAGACACCTGCCCGCACCACCTCGCCGGTCATCGCCTCCATCGACGCCAGCGGCCGAGGACACGTCGTCCTCGGCGACATCACCCGCAAGGTCCGCGGTGAGGACTCCCAGCACGCGGTCTCACTCATCCAGGCCCTCGTGCGCCAGCACGCCCTGGTCCTGGGTCACCCGGTCCACATGAGCGCCACCAGTCCCGAGGGGACCTTCCAGGTCCTCGTCCACCCCGAGGGAACGATCAGTGCCGCCGAGGACATCGACGAGAGCAAGGGCGAGGAGCCGGAGCAGGCACCGCCCCCCCGAGCGACTGCCACCACCACTGATCCGCACCTGGATCGCCCGCTCGCCCCCGAGGCAGCGCCGCCCCTGCCCCTCGCCCGTCCCGAAGCGGCGCCCGTCCAGAGGTCTACGCTCGCTGCGCCGCGCTCACCGGCACCTCCAGAGGCGCCGCAGCGTCACCACGAGGACCAGCCCACGCTCGACCCCCACCCGGCTTCTCGTCCTCACGCCGCGCCGACGCTCTCAGACCTGCTCGATGGACGCGCCGACACCAGGACATCGCCTGCTCAGCACGGCTGGCGCGGTGGCCTACGAGCCCTCACCGGTGGGGCCCTGAGCCCTCGACCAGGACGCGCCGAGCTCGCCCACCGAGCCAACTCCACCATCCTCGCCCGCCACCTCGACGGGCCCAAGACCGTCGTGGTCGTCAACCCCAAGGGCGGGGCGCACAAGACCACCGCCGCGCTGCTGATCGCCGCGAACCTCGGCCTGCACCGCGGCGGCTCGACCCTGGCCTGGGACAACAACGAGACCCGCGGCACCATGGGCTGGCGCGCCTCCCACACCGCCCACACTCGTACCGCGATCGACCTGCTCGCCAACCTCGAGCGCCTCGCCGGCGCCGGGGTGCGCGTCGGAGACCTCGACGCCTACGTGCGCGCGCAGCCCTGGGGCCACTTCGACGTCCTGGCCTCGGACGAGGACGCAGCCAGCGCCGACCTCGTCGACGGCGAAGCCTTCGAGTCCCTGCACGCCACCCTGTCCCGGTTCTACCGGGTGATGGTCGTCGACACCGGCAACAACATGCGCGCCCCGAACTGGGCCGCGGCCCTGGCGGCCGCCGACCAGCTCGTCATCGTCTCCACCATCCGCGAGGACACCAGCCAGTCCGCGGCATGGCTGGCCGACGCGCTGCGCGCCACCGGCCACGGCGACCTGGTCGCCAACGCCGTCACCGTGCTCAGCTCCCCTGCTCGCGCCGCTGACGACGCCCTCGCCACCCGGCTGCACGAGCACTTCACCGCCTTGACCCGCGCGGTGATCTCCGTGCCCCACGACCCCGCCCTGGTCCCCGGAGGCCCCATCGACTACGCCGCCCTGACCCCTCCCAGCCGCGAAGCATGGCTGCGCGTGACCGCCGCCGTCGCCGACGGCCTGTGAGCCGGTCACGGACACGCCGAGTCCCTGACTTGCATCTGGTACATCGAAAGGGGGATGATCCTCGTGTGTCACCCACACGGCCGCCACGAGTGCGGCGCACCCGCAAGGCCGGGGAGGAAGTCGTGGGCATCCATGCCCACGTCCCCCCCGCGACC
The DNA here is from genome assembly GCA_029258695.1 of Quadrisphaera sp. Next base: position 1,030 of record JARIBR010000195.1, on the reverse strand, counting down.
CGCGAGCACGCCAACGAGATCGCCCGCGGCCTCGGCATCACGCTCGGGCGCTACCTCGAGATCCTGCTCGTCCGCGACGCTGCTGCACTCGACACAGCCGGCAAGCCGCTGTGGGCACAGACCGACCTGGACATCGTCAAGGTCATCCCGCTGCCCTCGCACCTCGAGGAGAGCGCCGCATAGCCGCACCACCGGACCCGCCGCCCGGCAGGTTCCGGACACAACGAAGCCCCACACCCCAAGTCTGGTTTGGCCGCCGGCATTGGGTGCAGGGCTTCGTGTTACCTCAGGAGGAGACATTACCCCTCACCTCACGGTGAGTCCAGCGGTACACGCCACCACGACGTGCTGCCCGCTCGACCACACCCAGATGCACGCGCAGGGCCGGCGCTACCGGCCCACGTGAGTCCGGCAGGCCGCGAGTCGGCCCGCCCTCCATGCAACTGCCCCACCGCCCATGGCTGCGCCTGCGCGCCATGGGCACTGAGCGCCGTGATCAGCCCCCGTCCACGAGTGCGGGTGGCCGACGTCGACGCCTACGGCGCCGCGGTCAACAGCTACTGCCGCCTCGCCGCGCTGACCGGCCCGGCCCCGGCCGCGCCGTGGGCAGTGCACCTTGCGGACGCCGCCGGGCGGTTCCGGCTGCTGTGCTTCGACCTCGACGCCCACGACCCTGACCAGGCGGCCGCCGCCGAGCGCGACGCCGCCACCCTCACCGCGCTGCTGGACGAGGTCGGCATCGAGCACGTGGTCTGCGCCTCCGGGCCTTCTGGCGGGCGCCACGTCTGGCTCGCGCTGACCGACGGCGCTGACGCCGACCTGGTCGCGGCCCTGGCGCGGATCACCCAGCGGATCTGCCCGCAGTTGGACACCGCCCCGCTGACCAACCCGGTCACCGGGTGCGCGCGCCCCCCCGGCGCTCCCCACCGCGCCGGCGGTGCCTCGACCGTGATCGCCGGCGACGCCAGCGCCCTGACCGCCCCCGCAACCACGCCCGTCCAGCTCGCCGCGCTGACCGCGGCCGTGATCG
>JARIBR010000110.1 GCA_029258695.1 Quadrisphaera sp. | reverse complement strand
GCGCCTGCTCGTGCGGGCCACCCGTGTCGGCGCCGACCCCCAGCTCGCCCGCAACGCCGCGCTCGTCGAGGACGCCCAGACGGGCAAGGCCCCCGTCCAGCGCCTCGCGGACCGCGTCTCGGCGGTGTTCGTGCCCGTCGTCCTCGCCCTCTCCCTCGGCGCGCTGGCCTACTGGCTCCTCGTCGGGGCCACCACCACCTTCGCGTTCACCGCCGCCGTGGCGGTCCTCGTCATCGCCTGTCCCTGCGCGCTCGGGCTCGCGACGCCGACCGCCCTCATGGTCGGCACCGGGCGCGGCGCCCAGCTGGGCATCCTCATCGCCGGCCCGCAGGTGCTCGAGAGCACCCGGCGAGCGGACACCGTGGTGCTCGACAAGACGGGCACCGTCACCACCGGCGTCATGGCCCTGCACGAGGTGGTCGCCGCCGACGGAGCGGACGAGCAGGACCTGCTGCGGCTGCTGGGCGCTCTGGAGGAGGCCTCCGCCCACCCCATCGCCGCTGCGCTGTCCGGCGCCGCCCGCGAGCGCCACGGTGAGCTGCCGCCGGTCACCGGATCGGCCGAGCAGCCCGGCCTCGGCATCAGCGGCACGGTGGAGGGGCTCGACCTGCTCGCCGGGCGCCCGAGCCTGCTCACCGACGCCGGCATGGACCTGCCCGCCGCGCTCTCCCGCGCCGTGGAGCAGGCCCGAGCCGCCGGGCGCACCGCGGTGGCGCTGGGGTGGGACGGGCAGGTGCGCGGCGTGGCCGTGGTCGCCGACACCGTCAAGCCCGGCTCCGCCGACGCCGTCGCCCGGCTGCGCGCCCTGGGGCTGGTGCCGATGCTGCTCACCGGCGACAACGCCGGGGCTGCCGCCGCCGTCGCCGCCCAGGTGGGCATCGGCCCCGAGGCCGTGATCGCCGACGTCATGCCGGCGGACAAGGTCGAGGTGGTCACGAACCTGCAGCGCGCCGGGCGCGTCGTGGCGATGGTCGGCGACGGCGTGAACGACGCCGCGGCCCTCGCCCAGGCGGACCTCGGCCTGGCGATGGGCACCGGCTCCGACGTCGCCATCCAGGCCAGCGACCTCACGCTGGTGCGCGGTGACCTGTCCTCCGCCGTCGACGCGGTGCGGCTCTCGCGCGCGACGCTGGGGACCATCCGCGGCAACCTGTTCTGGGCCTTCGCCTACAACGTCGCCGGGCTGCCGCTGGCGGCCGCGGGCCTGCTGAACCCGATGATCGCCGGGGCCGCGATGGCGCTCAGCTCGGTGTTCGTGGTGCTGAACAGCCTGCGCCTGCGGCGCTTCCGGTCGCTCTCCACCCGCTGAGGCACCCGCTCGGCGGAGGTGGCGTCCGCGCTCCGGGCGGCCATCAGGACGTGCGGGGCACCACCACCGTTCCGTGCGACCGTGGTGCCGGGGGATCCACCATGGCCCGGTGACCCGCCTGGAGCGCTACCAGCAGCGCACGTCCGTCCCGTTGATCGTCGGCGCGCTGGTCTTCCTGGTGGTCTACGCGATACCCGTGATCTGGCCGGGCGTCGACGGGCTGGTGGCGGACGCCTGCCACCTGCTCAACGGCGTGCTGTGGGTCGCCTTCGCGGCCGACCTGGGTTTCCGGACGTGGCTCTCGGGCCACCCTGCGCGCTACCTCGCGGCTCACCCCTTCGACATCCTCGTCGTGGCCGTGCCGATGTTCCGTCCGCTGCGCCTGCTCGTGCTGCTCACCGCCTCGAAGCGGCTCTTCCGCAGCGGCGGGCTGGAGCAGGGCGCCAGGGCGGTGAGCCTCGCCACCGTGCTGCTGATCTTCATCGCCTCGGTCGCCGAGCTGCAGGCCGAGCGCGGGGCGCCGGGGGCCACCATCGACAGCTTCGGCGACGCGCTGTGGTGGGCGGTCGCGACGGTGACGACGGTGGGCTACGGGGACCTGTACCCCGTCACCGTGCTGGGGCGCCTCGTCGCCACCGCCTTGATGCTCGTGGGCATCGCGCTGGTCGGCGTGATCACCGCGGCCGTGGCGGCGTGGTTCGTGGCGCAGAACGCGCGGGTCGTGCAGGACACCGCGGCCCCTCCGAGCACGGAGGCGGCGCCACCCCGCACGCTCGACGGCACGGCAGAGGGACCGGTGTCCGGGTGACGCCACGGGGCAGCGGTGCCCGCCCGACACCGCGGTGCAGCGGTGCAGCGGTGCAGCGACCGATCGGCGGACCGCACGCCCACGCTACGGCCGACGATCGGCGCGAAGCGGACGGACCCGCCGGTGCCGGTGCCGCGTCACGGCCAGGACGAACCGCTCGTCGAGCGGGGACCTCGGGCGGCCCTGCACCGTCGAGCGGGGACCACGGGCACCCGACACGCCGACGCAGGCCGCACCGGCTCCCCGCTCGGCGGGGCCCGTCACCCCTGCCCGGGCGGCGCCGAGCGCCGCCCGGGCATCGCTCACACCGTCGCCGGTGACCGGTCCGCCGAGGCCACCAGCGCGGCGTACGCGCCGTCGGCGGCCATGAGCTGTTCGTGGCTGCCCTGCTCCACGACCCG
>JARIBR010000042.1 GCA_029258695.1 Quadrisphaera sp. | reverse complement strand
TGACGGTGCGCACGGCCTGGGGCATGACCACCAGGCGCAGCGACTGGCCGTGGCTCAGCCCCAGCGCCCGCGCCGCCGCGCGCTGGCTGGGGTGCACGGACTCGATGCCGGCGCGGAAGACCTCGCTGACGTAGGCGGCGTAGGTGAGCACGAGGGCGAGGGTGCCGAGGACCACGGGCGAGGTCGGCACGCCCTGCAGGCGCAGCCCGGGCAGCCCGAACCCCACGAGGTACAGCAGGATGATCAGCGGGATGCCCCGGAAGACGTCCGTGTAGGCCGCCGCGAGCAGGCGGACCGGCGTCCACACCGGTCCGCGCAGGGTGCGTGCCAGGGCGATGGCCAGGCCGAGGACCACCACGGCGAGGGCGGCGACGACGAGGACACGCACGTTGAGCCACAGCCCCTCGAGGACCCGCGGCAAGGACTCCAGCGCCACCTCGGGGTCGAAGAACGACGCCTGGGTGCGCGGCCACCCCGGCGAGCTGGTGACCGCCAGGACCGCCACCGCGGCGAAGACCAGCGTGCTGAGCACGGCGACGCCCGTCGAGCGCCTCGCCCGCCGGTGCCGGTAGGCGCGTCGGCCCTGCTCGAGCACGCCCGCCCCGCCGAGGCCCGACGGCGCGGGCACGCTCACCGCGGCGACCACCCGTGCGCGGAGGTCACCGCAGGACCGGGGCGTCGGCGGCCTCGGCGAGCCACCGCTCCTGCAGCTCCGCCAGGGTGCCGTCCTCGCGCAGCGCGTCCAGGCCCTGGGAGACGCAGGAGGTCAGGGGGCTGTCGAGCTCGAGGACCATGCCCAGCTGCTCGACCTCCGCGCCGGAGGCGTTCGGGAGCTGGCCGAGCACCGCCCCGTCGTCGAGCTGGGCCCCGGACATGAAGAACGCGGTGGGCAGGTCCGCGACGAGCGCGTCGACCTGCCCGTTGCTCAGCGCGGCCACGGCGTCGTCGTTGGAGTTGTAGACGCTGGGTCCCTCCTCCGGGTCGATCTGCTCGGTGAGCGCGCTCAGGCTCGTCGTGCCGACCTGGGCGCCGAGGCGCAGCCCGCGCAGGTCCTCGATCGAGGTAGCCGACGCGGCCGGCGAGCCGGCGGTGGTGACGACGGCCTGGACCACGTCGTAGTAGGGGGTCGAGAAGTCGACGGCGCGGGCGCGCTGCGGGTCGATGGAGAACTGGTTGACGTCGACGTCGAACGGCTTGGGACCGGGGGCGATGGCGGCGTTGAAGTCGGCGCGCACCCACTCCACGTCGCTCTCGGCGAACCCCAGCTGCTCGGCCAGGGCGTACGCGACGGCGGGCTCGTAGCCCTCGCCGGTGCTCGGGTCGTCCTCGAGGACCCACGGCGAGTACGCCGGCTGCGATGTGGCGACGGTGAGCGTGCCGGACGTGAGGGTCTCCAGCGCCTCCGGGGCGCAGGACGCTGCGGCGCCGGGCGGGGAGCCCTGCGAGCCGTCGGCGGTGGGCTGCTCCGGTTCCGGGGCGCACGCCCCGAGGGCCAGGGCGGCGGTGACGATCGGGACGGCGAGGACCATGGCGCGGCGCACCCGCGGAGCCTAGGGGCGGACGGCTCTCGGAGGACACCCCGAGGGGGTGACCTGCCCGCACGGGGGCTCCGTCCCGGCCCTCACCCGCACCTCAGCGCGAGCTGACGGGCGAGCCACACGGCGCGTCCGGACTCCTCGTCGTCGGCGAGCCGTGACTGGACCACCCCGTCGACGACGGCGACGAGGTCGAACGTGCCCGACGACGTCCCGCTGACCGTGGTCCCGACGACGGCGCAGTCGGGGTCGATGGTCAGCGTGAGGTCCCGGTTCCCCAGCGCCGGCACCGTCATGGGCAGCGGCGGGTCGCTCATGACCCCGAGACCGGGGGTCTCGCGCAGGTCGATCACCACGGGGGTGGTGCGCAGGACGTTGTCGACGGTGACGACGAGGCGTCCGTCGGCGCGCGGGACCCAGCGGGCCTCCTGGGCGGAGCGGCGCTGCGGCGGCGGGGCGCACGCCTGCGTGAGCAGCGTCCCGACGTCCATCCGTGGTGCCTGCGCGAGCAACAGGGTCGTCTCGCGCGGGCCCGTCGGCAGGTCGAGCCGGACCCGGACCCTGCTGGGCCCGGGTGCCGGGGCGGAGGAGGCGAGCAGCAGGTGCTCGGCGCAGTCGACGTCGAGGTCCACCAGCGCCGAGGCCGTGCCGGCGCCGTCGACCTCGACGACCGGCGGGCTCCCCGCGAGCCGTTGGTGCGGCGCGTCGAGGCCGAGCACCGTGACCTCGACGTCACGCGGCCCGCGGTTGAGCAGCGGCACAGCCACCGTGACGGGTGACGTGCCGTCAGCCCCGGCGGTGCCCGGGTCGGTGCCCCGGACCAGGGTCGGCAGTCCCGCGTCGAGGATGAGCGCGGCGCGCTCGTCGCGGGCCACGGCCGTGGCGCGGTGGCCGGTCACCACGGCGCCGAGGGCCGCGCCCAGCAACGCGGAGAGGATCACCGCGGCGATCACCTGGAGGCGGCGCCGACCCGGCGTCGCGCGCCGGGACGCCTGCGTCCGCGAGGAGGACGCGGGGCCGTCCAGCGCGTCGAGGTCGACGTCCGCGTTCGTGGTCTCGCCGTCGTCGGGCGCGAGCGGACCGCTCCGGTGCCCGCGAGCGGCGCCGCCCATCGGCTCAGGTTAGCGAGCGGGCCCGACGACGCGCCCGCGCAGGACGACCGTCCGGGGGGCGGCGAGCACCCCGACGTCCTGGCGGGGGTCGGTGTCGTAGACCACGAGGTCGCCCGGGTCACCCTCTGCCAGCGCCGGGCGCCCCAGGTAGGCACGGGCCCCCCACGTGGCGGCGTCGAGCGCGTCGAGGCTCGACAGGCCGCACGCGAGCAGCTCGGCGACCTCCTGGGCGACGAGCCCGTGCGGCAGCGAGGTGCCCGCGTCGGTGCCCACGAGCAGGCGCACGCCCGCGTCGGCTGCGTCGGCGACCACGGCTCGGCGGGAGGCGTGCAGGGCCCGCATGTGCGCGGCGTAGCCGGGGAACTTGGCCTCCCCGCTGGCCGCGATGTCGGGGAAGGTGGCGATGTTCACCAGGGTCGGCGTGATCGCGGTGCCCTGCTCGACCGCGGTCGCCAGGGTGTCGGGCGTGAGCCCGGTGGCGTGCTCGAGACAGTCCACGCCGGCGGCGAGGAGGTCCGGCAGCGCTGCCTCGCTGAAGGTGTGGACGGCCACGCGGGCACCCTCCTCGTGGGCGGCGGCCACCGCCGCGCTCAGCGCCTCCAGGGGCCAGCACGGCGCGAGGTCGCCGGTCTCCCGGTCGATCCAGTCCCCCACGAGCTTGACCCACCCGTCCCCCGACCGCGCCTGGAGGCGCGCGGCGTCGGCCAGCTGGTCGGGCTCGACCTCGTCGGCGACCCCGCGCAGGTAGCGGCGCGTGCGGGCGATGTGGCGGCCGGCACGGATGATGCGCGGCAGGTCGGGCTCGTCGTCGACCCACCGGGTGTCGGCCGGTGACCCCGCGTCGCGCAGGAGCAGGGCGCCGGCGTCCCGGTCGGCTTCCGCCTGCGCGCGGGAGGTCTGCGCGTCGACGGGCCCGCTGGGACCCAGGCCCACGTGGCAGTGGGCGTCGACGAGACCCGGCAGCACCCAGCCGTCGATGACGGCGTCGGCCTCGGCGCGGGGGCGCTCGTACGTGAGGCGGCCTCCCACCACCCAGGCCTCGGAGGCCACGGACACCTCGCCGGAGGCGCGGTCGTAGGAGGTGAGCACGCCGCCGCGCAGGTGCAGCGTGGGGCTGGGACGGGGGCTGTCGCCCAGCGTCGGGTCGGAGGCATGGTCAGCGTCGACGGTGGTCACCGGCCCATCATGGCCGAGCGGGGACCCGGCACGCCCGTGGTGCGGGCGCGGTGGGTCAGCGCTTGAAGAAGTCCTCGAAGCCCGGGGGCAGCTCGAGGTCGCCCGCGCCATCGCGCCCACCGGCGCCGTCGGACGCCTTGCTGGCGCCGGCACCGTTCGCCCCGCCGAACGCGGACCCGCCCGCCGCCGTCCGCGGGGCGTTCGCCCGGGTCACCGCGGCCCGCTGCTCGGCGGCGCGCTTCGCGGGGTTGCCCGACTTCGCCTTCCTCCCCTTCGGCGGCGGCGCGGTGCGCCCCTTGGACTTCTTGCCCCCCGCCATCCCCGCCATGCCGCCACCCGGGCCGCCGCCACCCGGCGCCCCAGGCATCTGGGGCATCCCACCCTTGCCGTCACGCATCGCGCGCATCATCCGCTGGGCGTCGCCGAACCGGTCCAGGAGGGTGTTGACGTCCGCCGGGGTCCGCCCGGCCCCCCGGGCGATGCGGGCGCGCCGCGAGCCGTTGAGGATCTTCGGCTGACGGCGCTCCTGCGGGGTCATGGAGCGCACGATCGCCTCGATGCGGTCGATCTCCCGCTCGTCGAAGCTCTCCAGCTGCTCGCGCATCGCGCCCATGCCGGGGAGCATCCCCAGCATCTTCTTCATCGAGCCCATCTTGCGCAGGCCCTGCATCTGGGTGAGGAAGTCCTCGAGGGTGAAGT
>JARIBR010000334.1 GCA_029258695.1 Quadrisphaera sp. | reverse complement strand
GCCGTGACCACGTGGAACGCCGACAAGCGCGCCACCCGGGAACGGATCGACCAGGTCACGTCCTCGGCGGCGTGAGCCGCCGCCGCCGTAGGCTCGACCGCATGGACACGCCCGTGGCAGTGGCCGTCATCGGAGCCGGTGGCCGGATGGGGTCGATGGCGTGCGACGCGATCGACGCCGCCGACGACCTCGAGGTCGTCGCCCGCCTCGGACGGTCCGAGAGCGACCGGGTCGCCGACGCGGCCCAGGAGGCCGGCGCCACCGTGGCCCTCGAGCTGTCCGTGCCGGACGCGGCCCCGGGGCACGTCGCGGCGCTCGTCGACGCGGGCGTCCACGTCGTCGTCGGCACCACCGGGTGGGACGCCGACGCGCTGGGTGCCCTGCAGCGCCGGCTCGAGGCCGCCCCTCGGGGCACCGGCGTGCTCGTCGCCCCGAACTTCGCGATCGGCGCCGTGCTGATGATGCGCTTCGCGGCGCTCGCAGCACCGTTCTTCGAGTCCGTCGAGGTGGTGGAGATGCACCACCCCGCCAAGGTCGACGCGCCGTCCGGCACCGCGACCGCCACCGCGCAGGCGATCGCCGCGGCCCGCCGCGTCGCGGGCGCGGCAGCGTCGCCTGACGCCACGACGAGCGCCCTCGACGGCGCGCGGGGTGCCCGCGTCGACGACGTGGCGGTCCACAGCCTGCGGCTGCGGGGCCTGACCGCGAGCCAGGAGGTGTGGCTCGGGTCGCCGGGGGAGGTCCTGACGCTGCGCCACGACGCCACGGACCGCTCGAGCTTCATGCCGGGAGTGCTGACCGGCCTCCGGGGGGTCGCCGACCACCCGGGCCTGACGGTGGGCCTCGAGCACTACCTGGACCTCGGGGCCGGCTGAGGGTGCGCACCAAGCTGGTCGTCGGCGCCCTGACCGCGGCCCTGGTGCTCTATCTCGTCCTCGTCGGCGTGCGCGGCGTGCTGCTCGTCGCCTCGGGGGACCCGGTGGGGATCGTCCTGGGGCTCGCGGTGCTCGTCCTGCCGGTGGTGATCGCGTGGACGCTGGTGCGCGAGCTGATGTTCGGCCGCTCCACGGAGGTCATGGCTCGCGAGCTCGACGCCGCCGGCCGCCTGCCTCCCGACGACCTGCCGCGGACCCCGTCCGGGCGCATCGAGCGCGCCGCCGCGGACGAGGCCTTCGCCGGGTACCAGGAGGAGGTGGAGGCGCAGCCGCAGGACTGGGGTGCGTGGTTCCGGCTCTCCTGCGCCTACGACGCCTCGCGGGACCGCAAGCGGGCGCGCACGGCGATGCGCCACGCTGCCGCGCTGCACCGGGCGGCCCGCGCCGAGGGATGACGGGGGTGGCGCGTGGCGGCCCCGGTCAGGTCTCGATGCCGGGCCGCGGCGGACGACGGTGCGCCGCCGCCCGGCTGGCGCCCGCGGCCAGCTGCTCGAGCGGGCCGCGGCGGTCCACGAGTCCGCGCTGCGCGCCGGAGCGCCACGCGGTCGCCACGACGAGGACGCCGACCGCCTGGAGGATGTAGGACGCTGCGGGCGCCAGCACCACGCCGAGCACGGGCAGCACCAGCACGTGGGCGGTGTACAGCGTGAGCGTCATGCCCCCGGCGGCGACGAGCGGGGTGAGGGCCACCGCCGCCGGGCGCCAGCGCAGGAGCAGCAGCGCGGCGCCGAGGACGGCCAGCGCGCAGCCGGCGGTGTGCACGAGGTCGAACGGGGTGCCGGAGTGGGCCTCGCGCAGCACCAGCCACCACCACGAGTCCGTCGGGGTGGTCCCGTAGTAGCTCAGGAGCACCTCCGGCACCGTGCCGTTCGCCACCGCGCGCTCGGTCAGGACGCCGGACACCAGCCAGGTCCCCGCCGCGGCCGCCGCCCCCGTCGCGGCCATCACCACGGCCGTGGCCGGGCGTCGGAGGTCGCTGCGCCCCACCGCCAGGCCGAGGAGCAGGTAGCCCGTCCACGTGAGCACCGGGTAGTACCCCGTCAGCAGCAGCTCCAGCACCAGGTCCACCGGGCTCAGCAGCCCCAGCACCGAGGGCACCGCGAGGAAGGGGTCCGGCGCTACCGACCGCAGCAGGTGGGAGAGCACCGGGCTCGCCGCGAGCCACACGGCGGCGAGGGGGAGGAGCACCCGGGCGCGCAGCGCGATGAACGCGGTGGCGACGACGAACAGGAGCCCGTAGTTCACGAGGATCACCGCCACGCCGCTGGGCCACAGCCCCAGCACCAGCCCGATGGCAGTGATCACCCCGGCGCGCGCCCACACCCCGCGCCGCGCGGCGCGCAGGTCATCGCCGCGTCGCGGCGTCGGCCCGCCGGTGGCGAGCGCCAGGCCCACGCCGGCCAGCACCGCGAACAGCGCGGAGGAGCGCCCGCTGAAGATCACATGGCTGAGCGTGGGCTCCAGGTCGGCCCCGACGCCGGGGAAGACGTGCGTGGTCATCATCCCCAGCAGCGCGAGGCCACGGGCGCCGTCGACGCCGAGCAGCCGGCCGCGGGTCGCCGCCGGCGTCGCCGACGGTGTGGCCGGCGGTGTGGGCGGCGTCGCCGGGCTCGGGGGTGTCGCGCTCACCGACCCATGGTGGCAGCCGGCGGTGATCCCGCGTCCCCCGACGCGTCACGGTGGGGCGCGGCCTACCCTGGCGCGGGTGACCACGACGCAGACGCCGGCTCCCACGGGCCCGGGAGCGCTCGCCGGGCGCACCTTCGACGCCGTGCTCTTCGACATGGACGGCACCCTGCTCGACTCCACGCCCGCGGTGAACCGCTCGTGGCTGCGGTGGGCCCGCGAGGAGGGCATCGACCCGGACCGGCTGAGCGGCTGGCACGGCGTGACGGCCAGCGGCATCGTCGACGCGCTGCTGGCCGAGCGCGACGACGCCGGGCGCGCCGACGCCCTGGAGCGGATCAACGCCCTCGAGCTCAGCGACACCGACGGCGTGGTGGCCCTGCCCGGAGCCACCGAAACGCTGGCGGCCCTCGCCGTGCCGGGGCGCTCGGCCATCGTCACGTCCTCGACCCGTTCCCTGGCCCTCGCCCGCCTGGAGGCCGCCGGCCTGGTCGCGCCGGCCGTGGTGGTGACAGCCAGCGACGTGAGCCGCGGCAAGCCGCACCCGGAGCCGTTCCTCACCGCGGCGCGCGCGCTGGGCGCCGACCCGGCGCGCTGCCTCGTCGTCGAGGACGCCCCCGCCGGCCTCGAGGCCGGGCGGGCCGCCGGCTGCGCCACCCTGGCGGTGGTCACCACGCACACCCGCGGGCAGCTCGCCGCGGCTCCGGCGGACGCGGTCGTGGCCGACCTCTCGGAGCTCGCCGTCCACGTCGGCGACGCGGTCACGGTGGGCCAGCGGTGAGCGCCACGGACACCCCGCTCGTCGACGCTACGCCCGTCGACGCTCCGCCCGTCGACACGCAGTACGAGGACCTGCTGAGGACGGTGATGGAGACCGGGACCCCCAAGCCGGACCGCACCGGTACGGGCACCCGCAGCGTCTTCGGCCACCAGCTGCGCTACGACCTCTCCCGCGGGTTCCCCCTGGTCACCACCAAGAAGGTGCACCTGCGCTCGGTGGTGCTCGAGCTGCTGTGGTTCCTGCGCGGCGACTCCAACGCCGGCTGGCTCCAGGAGCGCGGGGTGAAGATCTGGGACGCCTGGGCCGGCGAGGACGGCGACCTCGGCCCGGTGTACGGGGCGCAGTGGCGCTCGTGGCCCACGCCGGACGGCGGGCACGTCGACCAGCTCGCCCAGGTGATGGACACCCTCGCCGCCGACCCGTCGTCACGGCGCATGATCGTCTCGGCGTGGAACGTCGCCGACATCCCGGAGATGGCGCTCGCACCGTGCCACGCGATGTTCCAGTTCTACGTGGCCGACGGGCGGCTGTCCTGCCAGCTGTACCAGCGCAGCGCCGACCTCTTCCTCGGCGTGCCGTTCAACATCGCCTCCTACGCGCTGCTGACGACGATGGTGGCCCAGCAGGCGGGCCTGGTCCCCGGTGACTTCGTCTGGACCGGCGGTGACTGCCACGTCTACGACAACCACGTCGACCAGGTCAGCGAGCAGCTGCGCCGTGAGGTGCTGCCCTTCCCCCGCCTGGAGCTGCGCCCGGCACCCAGCCTGTTCGAGCACGAGCTCGAGGACGTCGAGGTGGTCGGGTACCGCCACCACCCGGCGATCAAGGCCCCCGTTGCCGTCTGAGGGCGCCGGCTCCCAGGGCTGGCCGTCGTGATCGGGATGATCTGGGCGCAGTCCGCCAACGGGGTCATCGGCGCCGACGGCGGCATCCCGTGGGATCTCGTGGAGGACCGGCGCCACTTCGCCGACGTCACGCGGGGCGCCGTGGTGGTCATGGGCCGGGCCACCTGGGACTCCCTACCCCCGCGCTTCCGGCCGCTGCCGGGGCGGCGCAACGTCGTGCTCACCCGCCAGCCCGGCTGGAGCGCGCCGGGCGCGGAGGTCGCCGCCTCCCTCGACGCCGCGCTGCCGGGCACCGGCGAGGACGTGTGGGTCATCGGGGGAGCGGAGGTCAACGCCGCCGCCCTGGAGCGCGCCGACGTCCTCGAGGTCACCGAGGTGGACCTCGTCGTCGACGGTGACACGCGGGCGCCCGTCATCGGCGCCGGCTGGACGGTCGTCTCCCGGGTGCCGGCGCAGGGGTGGGTCACCGGGACCGGCGGGCTGCGCCACCGGTTCCTGCGCTACGCCCGCGGCTGACCGTCGCTGCCGGGCGCTCCTCGACGAGGGTCGCGGGTGCTGGCCGGAGCACCCGGCGCGCCCTCGTACCCTGGCCCCATGCGTATCGGAGTGCTGACCGGCGGAGGAGACTGTCCAGGGCTGAACGCGGTGATCCGCGCTGCCGTGCTGGAGGGGACCCGCGTCCACGGGTTCGAGTTCGTCGGTGTCCGTGACGGCTGGAAGGGCCCGGTCGAGGGCCTGACCACGGAGCTGACGCCGGAGCGGGTCCAGCACATCCTGCCGCTGGGCGGCACCATCCTCGGGTCCTCGCGCACCAACCCCGTGAAGATGGA
>JARIBR010000300.1 GCA_029258695.1 Quadrisphaera sp. | reverse complement strand
CCCCGAGCAGCTCGCACCCACGTTCGCGCAGATGGGCGACATCGCCGAGCGGGTCGCGGTCAAGGCCGGCCAGGTCATCGCGACCCGGGACCTCGACCTCGCCGCCGAGCTGGAGCGCGACGACGACGCCCTCGACGCGCTCCACCGCCAGGTCTTCCTCACCGTGTGCTCCCCGGAGTGGACGCAGCCGGGGGAGACCACCGCGGACGTCACGCTGGCCAGCCGCTACTTCGAGCGCTTCGGCGACCACGCCATCTCGCTGGCGCGCCGCGTGAACTTCCTCGTCACCGGGGACTACGGCCCGGGCGACGCGACCGCCGGGCCCGCGCTGGCGCCGGCGGGCCTCCCGGGCTGAGCGCCGCCGCGCGTGAGGCTCAGCGCCCCTGGGCCGCCACGGCGGCCGCGGCGGCGGCCGCGGCGTCCGGGTCGAGGTAGGTCCCGCCCGGGGTCAGGGGGGCGAGGTCCTCGTCGAGGTCGTAGCGCAGCGGGATGCCGGTGGGGATGTTCAGCCCCACGATGTCCTCGTCGGAGACCCCGTCGAGGTGCTTGACCAGCGCCCGCAGCGAGTTGCCGTGGGCGGCGAGCAGGACGCACCGGCCCAGGCGCAGGTCGGGGACGATCGCGTCGTACCAGTACGGGAGCATCCGCTCCACGACGTCCTCCAGGCACTCCGTGCGCGGGGCCGCGCTGCCAAGGTGGGCGTAACGCACGTCGTGGGACTGGCTGAACTCGCCGTCGGGGTCGATCGGGGGCGGGGGCGTGGCGTAGGAGCGGCGCCAGGTCATGAACTGCTCCTCGCCGTACTCCTCGAGCGTGGCCTTCTTGTCCTTGCCCTGCAGGGCCCCGTAGTGCCGCTCGTTGAGGCGCCAGGAGCGACGGGTCTCGATCCAGTGGCGGTCGGCGACGCCGAGGGCCATGTTGGCCGTGGAGATCGCCCGGCGCAGCAGCGAGGTGTGCACGACGTCGGGCAGCAGGCCGGCGTCCACGAGCATGTGGCCGCCGCGGACCGCCTCGGCACGCCCGTCCTCGCTGAGCGGGACGTCCACCCAGCCGGTGAAGAGGTTCTCCGCGTTCCACGTGCTCTGGCCGTGACGCAGGAGCACCAGGGTGCCCACGGGCCGCCCGGAGCCGGAGGGCGCGGCGGACGTGCTGGCTGCTGAGGTGGGCCTCGACGGCTCGCTCTGGGTCATCGCCGCACCCTCGCGACGGTGGTCCGCGGCGGCCGCCGCGTACGCCTTCACCACCGCGTCGGCGGTCGCGCCCCAGCCGAACCGCTCGGCGTGGGCGCGCCCCCCGGCGCCCAGCGCGGCGCGGCGCCCCGGGTCGGCGAGCAGCGAGCGCAGCACGTCGGCCCACCGCGCCGGGTGGTGGCCGTCGACGAGCACCCCGGAGACGCCGTCGTCGACGGCGGTGACCAGCCCGCCCACCCTGGCCGCGACCACGGTGGCCCCGCACGCCTGCGCCTCCAGGGCCACCAGCCCGAAGGACTCGCTGTGCGAGGGCACCGCGACGACGTCCGCGGCCCGGAACCACCGCGCCAGGTGAGCCCGCGGCGCCGGGGGGGCCAGCAGGACGACGACCCGGGCGCCCGGCCCGTCGACGAGCCCGAGGGAGGCAGCCAGACGCCCCAGGTCGTGCGGCGGCTCCAGGCCCGTGCCGGACGCGCCGCCCACGACGGCCACCGTGAGCCGTTCCCGCAGGCTCGGGTCGGCGCGCAGCAGGTGGGCTGCGGCGCGCACGAGGACGTCTGCGCCCTTGAGGGGTTGCACGCGGCCGGCGAAGAGCAGGACGACGGCGTCCTGCGGCAGCCCGAGCTCGCGGCGGGCGGCCTCGGACGGCCCCGGGCAGAAGGTCTCGAGGTCGACCCCGGGGGGCGCGACGTGCACCGTGGAGAGGTCGGCGCCGTAGCGCTCCACCAGGTCCTCCGCCTCGGCGGCGGTGTTCGCGATCAGGGCGTCGGCGGCGGCGACCACCTGTTCCTCGCCGATGATCCGCCCCGGCGGCTCGGGGGCGTCACCGGCCGCCAGGTGGGCGTTCTTGACCTTCGCCAGGGTGTGGGCGCTGTGCACCAGGGGGACTCCCCAGCGCTCCGCGGCGAGCCACCCGACGTGGCCGGAGAGCCAGTAGTGGGAGTGCACGAGGTCGTACCAGCCCTGCGGCGCGCGGGCGCCGACCTGCAGGGTCCCGGCGGCGAAGGCGCACATCTGGCCGGGCAGCTCCTCCTTGGTCAGCCCCTCGTAGGGGCCGGCGGCGACGTGGCGCACCAGCACGCCGTCGGCCAGCTCGACGGTCTCGGGGTGGGCCGAGGAGACGGCGCGGGTGAAGATCTCGACCTTCGTGCCACGGGCGGCGAGCTCACGGGCCAGCGCGACGACGTAGACGTTCAGCCCGCCGGCGTCCCCCGACCCGGGCTGGGCCAGCGGCGAGGTGTGCATGCTGATCATGGCCACCCGGGTCACGACCGGCTCCGCCGCCGGCTCGCGCTCGCCCGCGTCGTCGGGGCTGGCCATGGCCGCTCTCCTCCCTGTCTGTCCGCCGGGGCCCGGTGTGCCGCGGTGTGCTGCACCGCCGCGTGCTGCGCCGCGGCGTGTCGTGCTGCTGCGCGGTGGCGTCCGGGCAGCGGCACGACGGTAGTCCGGAACCACCGTGACAGCATCGCGCCGTGGTTCTCTCGCGGGTGACCCGCGGCACGACGGGCGTCAACCGCCTGCGCCGGGTCGACCGGTGGATCCTGGCTCGCCACGGCCCGGCGCTGCGCGGCGCGGGCTCGCCGCTGGTGGTCGACCTGGGTTTCGGGGCCCACCCCACGACGACGCTCGAGCTCGACCGGCGCCTGTCGGCCGCGGTGCCCGGGGTGGAGGTGGTCGGGGTGGAGGTCGACCCGTCGAGGGTCGCCGCGGCGCAGCGGCTCGTCGACGCCGGTGCGGGAGGCGCCGGAGCTGCCGCCACCCGCGTCCGGTTCGTCGAGGGCGGCTTCGACCTCGGGGCGGTGCGCCGCCTCGGCGCCCGGCCGGGCTCCCGTCCCGCGGTGGTCCGGGCGGCCAACGTCCTGCGCCAGTACGACGAGCAGGAGGTGGGCCCGGCGTGGTCGACCATGGCGGCGGCGTGCGCCCCCGGGGCGGTCCTCGTGGACGCGACGTGCGACGAGGTGGGCCGCCGGGCCGCGTGGGTGGAGGTCGGCGTCGGCGGCGACCTGCGGCCCTCGGCGCTCTCGCTGACCCTCTCGGTGCGCCTGGCGGACCTGCAGCGCCCCAGCGAGGTGGCACCGCGCCTGCCCAAGGTGCTCATCCACCGCAACGTGCCCGGGGAGGGGGTCCACGCGTTCCTGTCCGCGATGGACGGCGCCTGGGTCAGGGCTGCCCCGCTGGCCACCTTCGGGACGCGTCAGCGGTGGGTGGCGACGTGCCGGGCGCTCGCCTCGGACGGCTGGCCGCTCATCGGGCGTGAGCAGCGCTGGCGCCTCGGGGAGGTCAGCGTCGCCTGGTCGGCCGTCGCGCCGTCGTCAGCGTCCCCGGGGCCGTCGTCGGCGCCGTCGTCACCAGCGCGCAGACCCGAGCGTCACCAGGAGCCGTAGCCGCTCTGCGGGCGGCCCCGGCCCGAGGCGGAGCGCACCGCGGGGAGCACACCGACGAGGAAGTAGATCGCGACGCCGGCGCCGATGATGCCGCCGAAGCTGAGCGGGCTGGTCATCGAGGTGAAGGCGAGCGCGGCGCCCACCGCGGTGAGCACCACCCACAACGTCTTCGTCTGCTTGCCCGCTGCCGGGAAGGCCGCCGACTGGGCCTTCGCGGCGTTGACGAGGGCCCACACCGCCGTGGCGAACACCGCGACGCCGATGGCGAGCTGCACGAGCCCCTGGGCGACCTGGAAGATGTCCACGCTCCGATGGTACCGGCGACCACCGGTGCCAGCCCGCGCCCGAGCGGGGGACGGGTCGCGCGGTCCCGGGCAGCCCTCGCGGGCACGGCGACGGCGCGCGGGGTGACGACCCGCAGGGTGGCGGCCCGCGGCGTCAGCCGAGCAGGCCCGCCACGACCGCCAGCACGCCGACCTCCTCCCCGTGGCCGAGCACCGGCTGGTCGCCGACGTCGGGGGCCATCGCGGCGAGCACCGCCGGCGGCGCACCCAGCCGGGCGAGAACCGCCGCGGCCAGGGGCCGGTGCGCCCGCGCCCCTCCGTCCGTGATCTTCCACGCCGCGCCGCGCCCGTCCGGCAGGCCGATCGCGAAGACGCCCTCGGCGCCGTCCTTCGCCACCGCGTCCAGCGATCCGGCGGTGCCGGCCATGACGGCGGTGGACTCGCGTCCCGACCCGCCGACGAGGTGGGGGTGAGCCCGCATCGCCGCGGCCACGCGCTCCCCGGAGCGGTCGCGCTCCCCGGCGTCGGCGTCGTCACGGTCATCGCCGTCACGGCCGGTGGTGGCGCCACCGCCCGCTCCCCGGCCCCCGCGCAGCCGCCCCGCCGCCAGCGCGCCGTAGGCCCGCGCGAGGTCGTCGAGGGCCACGAGCGGGAGCACGGTCCCGCAGCCGTCGACCGAGGTCACCGGCACCCCCGCGGCGTCGCGCACCACCGGGGCGCGGGCGTCCACCCCCGCGAGCGCGGCCCGCTGCGCCGGGTGGTCGGCGTCGAGGTAGGCCGCGGTGCCCCACCCGGTGGCGACGCACGCGGCGAGCATCGCGGCGTGCTTGCCGGAGCAGTTCTGCGCCAGCGAGGTGGGACCCTGCCCGGCGACGAGGCGCGCCGCCGCGCTGGGCGCGTGCAGCGGCTGGTCCGGGGTGTTGCGCAGCGCCTCCTCGTCCAGCCCGGCCGCCGCGAGGACGGCGCGCACCCCGTCCTGGTGCTCGTCCTGCCCGCTGTGGCTCGCCGCGGCGAGGGCGAGCGCCCGCTGGCGCTCCGCGCTGTCCGGGCGGTCGCGGCCGTCCACCCTCCCGTCCTCGCCGTCCTCAGCGGGCTCCTGGGGCCACAGCCCGGCGTCGAGCAGCCCCGCCAGCTGCAGCGGCTTGAGCGCCGAGCGGGCGTAGACCACGGCGCCCGGGTCCCCGGCGCTGAGCATGAGGGACCCGTCGGGCCCGGTGACCACGAGGTGGCCGCGGTGCTCGGACTCGGCGACGCCCCCGCGATCGGAGACCACCAGGGGCGCGGCGGGGGTGTGCGGCGGGGGGCGAGATGGCATCGCGCCAGGGTAGGCAGGCACGGTGGGGTCGGCCGTGCCAGCCTGACACCATGCCTGCCGCTGACGCCACGACCGGCTCCTCGGTGGTCGTCGTCGTGCCCACCTACGACGAGGCGCCGAACCTGCTGCCGCTGCTCGCCCGGATCGCCGCTGCGGTCCCCGGCGCGCATGTCCTCGTCGTCGACGACGCGAGCCCCGACGGCACCGGCGCGCTGGCCGACGCGGCGGCGCAGCGCGACGCCCGCGTCCACGTCCTGCACCGGGCGGGCAAGGCGGGTCTGGGGGCGGCGTACCGCGCGGGCTTCGCCTGGGCGCTGGCGCGGGACTACGGCGTGGTGGTGGAGATGGACGCCGACGGCTCCCACGCCCCGGAGCAGCTGCCCTCGCTGCTGGCCAGCCTCGGCGGTGGCCCGGACGACCCGGACGACCCGGCGGTGCCCGCGGACGGTCTCGGCTCCCCCGGCCTGGTGCTCGGCAGCCGGTGGGTCCCCGGGGGCGCGGTGGTCGACTGGCCGCGCCGGCGCGAGGCCCTGAGCCGCGGGGCGAACCTCTACGCCCGCCTGGCGCTCCGCCTGCCCGTGCACGACGCCACGGGGGGCTTCCGGGCCTACCGGCGCGAGACGCTCGCCGCGCTGGACCTCACGGAGGTCACCAGCGCCGGCTACTGCTTCCAGGTGGACCTGGTGCGGCGCGTCCACGCGGCGGGGACGCCGATCGCCGAGGTGCCCATCACGTTCGTCGAGCGCACCGCCGGCCGCTCCAAGATGGACCGCGCCGTGGTGCTCGAGGCGCTGTGGCGCATCGGTGCCTGGGGGGTGGGCGACGCCGTCACGGCGGTGCGCTCGGCGGCCGGGGCCCGTGCGGGCCGCCGAGCGGGGAGCCGCGGGCTCAGGCGCGGGCGGCGGTCAAGCGTCGGCTGAGCTCCGCGGTGAGCACCTGCTCCACGCCCTGGACGGCGCGCCGGGTGTCCGAGACCGTCCGCTCCACCTCGCGCAGGCGGGCGATGGCAGCGGAGAGCGCCGGGTCGTCGAGCCGACCGGGGCTGGAGAGGCTGAGGTCGGCGACGGCCCGCTCCGCCAGGCGACGGTGCTCGCCCACCCGCGACGGCTCGGCGGTGACGTGGCGCCCGAGTCCGCGGGTGGTGCGCACGTCGTCGGCGAGCACCCGGGAGAGCACCGAGACCAGCTCCGCGTCGGTGCGCGCGGGCCCCGGGGTGGGCGCGGGCCGCTCGCCGGTGCGGTGCCCCCGCTCGTCCACGAGGAGGTCGAGCCGGCCGTGGAGGAGGCGCCGCAGGTAGGACAGGTCCACCTCCTCCTGCTGGGCGTCCTCACGGCGCTCGTGCAGGGTGGCGTCGTCGAGGTCGGCCACGTCGGCGACGAACGCCGGGTCGAGCACCCGGTCGATGCGTCGGCGGCCGCCGGGCAGGTACTCCACGCTCATGGCGACCACCGTAGCCGCGGCGACCGCCCTGCGAGGCGTTCCACGACGTCGCGTCCCGTCGCGGCGCGGCGCCTCAGACGCGCTTGAGCCTGGCGGAGATCCTGGCGCGCAGCGGGTCGGCGCCGGTGGCCGCGTCGAGGACCCACAGCAGGTCCCCCTCGACCTGGCCGTAGGTGCGGACCCCGGCGCGGTAGTCCTCACCGCCGGGGGTGCGCACCACGGCGTCGGTGGTGAGGTCGATGCGGGTGCCCGTGCCGCGCCCGACGAACAGCTCGACGGTCCCGGTCGGGTGCGCGAGGACCAGCTCGACGTCGATGCCGGGCTCGGTCGGGGAGGACTGCGTCTGGGCCACCCGCCAGAACCCCACCTCGGTGTCGAGCGGGTCGGTGCGCTGGCCGTCGTCGTCGAGCAGCCACACCTGGGAGCGGTGGTGGAGGAAACCGCGCTGGTCGACGCTGATGTCGACCTCCTGGCCGACCTGGCGCTCACCGGCGTCCTCGGAGTCGATGACGCCAGCACCCTCCCACCGACCGGCGAGCCAGGCGATCGGCACGAGCTGTCTCGGGAGGCCCTCGGGGACCTCCAAGGAGGTCAGCGCTGCCCCTGGAACAGCCGCCACAGGACGAAGCCTGTGAACCAGAAGATGACCACGGAGCTGATCACGAGCAGGCTCGTGAAGAACACCTCGAGCGCGAAGAGGGACACGGCGCCAGGGTAGCGGTTCACCGCCTCGATCGCCCACACCGACCAGTCACCTGCAGTTCCTGAAGTCGTACATTCTGTGACGTTGTGCGGCATGATGTCGCTCTCGCACCACGTTCGTCCGATCTGAGGGGTGGCCCGGTGGCCCGTCACGCAGCATGCCCACGACCACGCCGACGCGCAGGGTTGCCCCTCGTGGCCGCCCCCGTCGCCGTGACCGCGATCGCCTGGGCGTCCCCGTCCACCGAGGCCATGGCAGCCGCACCCCTGCTCAGCGCGGGAGCTGCCGTGACGGCGGTGGCGGCCGGGGGCTGGGTCGCGGCCCGCAGGGCCCACGGCAGCGAGCACCTGAGGACGCTCACGGCCGCGTCCGCGGCCGCCGGGGTGCTGCTCAGCGCCGGCGGTGGCTACGTCCTCGCGCTCGACGGGGACCAGGCCGAGAGCGCCATCGCCGGTCGCGTGCACGCGGCGGTCCTCGAGCCTGCCGCGGCGCTCGGCGGACGGCTGGTCACCGGTGATGCGCCGCCGGCCGACGGCGCGGCCCCGGCGGACGACACCGCTGGCACGGACCCGGCTCGCGTCCCCACCCCGCTCGGGCTGGGCGCCGGGGTGCTGGTGGCGGACGCGCGGGAGGCGCAGCGCGCGCAGGCCGCCGAACCACCAGCCCGACCCCGCCTCCTCGACGCAGTGGCGCCGGCTCGCACCGCCCGGTCCGCCCCGGAGCCCACGGTCGCGCTGCGCACGGGCCTGGCTTCCCTGTCCTCCTGGCACAGCCAGGCGTCGGCGCCGGGGCTGCTGGCGCACCGCACCGCGCCGTCCGCCGCGCCGAGGCGCTCGACCCCGCAGGGCGCGACGGCACCGGGTCCGACGGCACCGGGTCCGACGGCACCGGCCGTCGGCACGAGCGACCTGGCACCCGGCCCTCCGGGGTCCCCCCCGACGCCCGTACCGCCCGAGGTCGTCGAGCCACCGGAGCCGGTGGCGCCGTCGGGGCCCCCGCTGCCCGCGGTGCCGGACGAGCCCGCGGTGCCGGAGGGGCCCCCACTGCCCGACGAGCCCGCGGCGCCCGACGAGCCCGCGCTGACACCGGGACCGGCGCAACCGCCGGAGCCGTCCCTGCCGGCGGAGCCGGTGGTGCCACCGGCTCCGCCGCTGCCGTCGGTGCCCGCCGAGCCGTCCAGCCCTCCCGAGCCGTCGGCGTCCTCGACCCCGGAGGCCTCAGGACCGAGCGAGACACCACGGCCCACCGACGATCCGGTGTCCCCGAGCCCCGGGGCCGCCCCGAAGCACCGGGCCGAGCCGGACGCCCCGGGCGCCCCGAGCGCCACTGCGCCGGACGCGGCACCCGACGCCGCGCCGACCGCCCCGGCTGGTGAGCGGGCCGCCGCGCTGGCTGCCGAGCGCGCCGCCGGATCCTGAGGGCTCAGCCGGGGCCCGCGAGCGCCGGGCGGACCCGCGCCGGTCAGCGGCGAGCCACGCCGATCTTGCCGACCCGACCCCGCGTGGCCCCGGCGTCGGGGCTGACGACGACCTCCTGGGCGGCTGCCACCCCGCCGGCACGCAGCGGTGCGTCCGTGGGGGTCGAGCGGCGGACCAGGGCCAGGGCCACGGGCCCGTCCTCGTGGTGGCGCGCCGCCGAGGTGACCGTCCCCACGGTGCGGCCGCTGGACTCGTCGATCACGGGCGCGGCGTGCCCGGGCAGCTCGACCGCGGTGCCGTCCAGGTGCAGCTGCACGAGGCGGCGGGGCGGTCGCCCGAGGTTGTGGACCTTGGCCACCGTCTCCTGCCCCCGGTAGCAGCCCTTCTCGAGGTGCACCGCGGTCCGCAGCCAGTCGAGCTCGTGGGGCACGGTGCGGTCGTCGACCTCGAGGGACCACCGCGGACGCCACGCCACCAGGCGCAGCGCCTCGCTGGCCCAGGTGCCGGCCAGCGGGCGCTCGGCGACGTGGCTGGCGAGCTGCTCGCGGGGCACCAGCACCTCGCGCCAGCGTCGCGCGGCTCCCGGGTGCTCGTCCGGCCCGACGACCGAGTACCCGGCCGACCCCTGCCCCACGCGCGGCCACGGGTCGACCCACGCCAGCGGCTCCCCCTCGGCCGACTCGGCGTCGATGGCCTCACCCACCACCGCGAACGACGCCGTCGCGTCGGCAACCTCGACCCGCAGCATGAACCGCATCGAGTCGAGCCAGGTGGTCAGGGCCTGCGTCTGCGCGCCCTCGACGACCAGGTGGGTGGTCTCCCCGTCGTCCACCACCGCCACGGAGTGCTCGATGCGGCCCTGGGGGCTCAGGAGCAGCGTCTCGGTGGAGGTCCGCGGGGCCAGCCCCGTGAGCTGCTGGCTCGTGAGCGAGTGCAGCCAGCTCAGGCGGTCCGGGCCGCTGACGGTGACGACGCCCCGGTGGCTGAGGTCCACGACGGCCAGGCCCTGCTCGAGCTGACGCTGCTCGCGGACGGGGTCGCCGTAGTGCCAGGCGACCCCGGCGTCCACGCCCTCGGCGGGCACGGCCCCGGCGCTCGAGAGCAGCGGGCTGGTGCAGCGGGCAGCGGTGTCCATGCTGGCTGCAGCGCCGAGGGGCTCGTAGGACTTCCCCGCCGTCGACCACGGGCCCGCGACGACGCGAGGTGGCGTGCGGAGGAGCGGCTCAGCGTCGCCCGGCGCTGTGACGGTCGGCGAGGGAGGACCGGCGCCGTGAGCCACCCGCCGGGCTCGACGCGCCGGGGCTCGTGGCGACGCTCGTCCTCGGTCTGCGCGGGGGCAGGAGCTGGGTGGTCGCGCCGCTGGGCCCCGCGTCGCGCAGCGACCGGCGGGTCGGCAGCGCGACGCGGGGCACCACGTCGTGCGCGGTGACCGGTCCGTCGTCCGCCGCGTCCGCGACGGGCGCCGGCGGGTGAGAGCGACCGGGCGCCGGGGCGCGAGACGGGTCGTGCCGTGGCGTGGCGGGTCGAGACGGGTCAGCGCGAGGGAGGGGAGGACGGGGCGGGAGCACGGTGGCGACGATGGCGCGGCGCCCGCTCGTCGCCCGGCGGGAGCGGATGAGCGCCCCGGTCCTCACGCACACGAAGACCGTGAGAGCCACCAGCACGATCAGCACGTCCACGTCCCGCAGCGTCACACGGGCGGCGGCCAGCCCGGGGAGACACGCCGACCGGCGCGGACGAGCGCCGCGACACCGGTCGTCCAGGTCGGGACGGGTCGGGACGGGTCGGGACGGGTCGGGACGGGTCCGACGAGCCGGACCCCCCGGGGGCTTCAGAGCAGCGCGACGAGGTGGGCGCCGATCCCCAGCAGGGACAGGTAGGCACCCAGCATGGCCAGGCGCGTCCGGGTGCGCCAGGCCGTGGCGGACTGCCCGAGGAGCGCCACCAGGGTGAGGGCGATCAGCACGGCGACGACCTGCACCAGCACGGTGGGGCCCAGACCGATGCCCTGCCCGAGCCCCCCGCCGCCCGGCGACCCGCGGCGCGACGCGTCGACGACGACGGCGACGCCGAGGACCGCGAGGAACCCCGCGCCGCGCCAGGCCCAGCTCGTGGACGTCTGCAGCAGAGCCACCAGGACCGCGGCCACCAGCGCGGCGAGGGCCACGCCGGGGCCGGCGTCCATCGACGGGAGCGTGACCCAGGCCGACGCGCAGGCGGCCAGGGCGGCCCCCATGAGCGTCCCGCCCAGGGCGTCGACGACGCGCGGTCGCCCGTCGCGACGCAGCAGCTGCTGGACGCAGGCGGCGAGGACCGCGATCCCCAGGACCACCGGCAGCCGCTCCAGCGAGCCGCCCCCCGGCGTGGTCGCGACGACGAGCACCGTCACCAGGCCCGTCCCGGCGATGACGCCGCTGGAGCCGCGCGGGCTCGGCAGCGCGAGCAGCGTCGGCCACCCCCACGCCACGGCGGCGACGAGGACCAGCGAGACCGCCGCGAGGAGCCACCCACCGCTGCGCGGCAGCGCCCCTGGCTCGGCGCCGGCCACCCCGAGGGCGAGGAGCAGCGCCGCCACCACCGACGAGACGCCGGCGAGGACCGCGCCCCGGGTCGGGCGGGACGGGGCGAGAGGCGGCACCACCGCAGTGTCCACCACGTCGCGGGGCCGGCGGAGCCGCCGTCTCGGGCCCTGCACCTCCTCTACGGTGCGCAGGGAGGCACGACGACGCTCCGGCTCGAGCCCGCAGCCGGCGCAGGCGCCCCCTCAGACACCCACCCGAGAGGCAGGCCCGCCCGTGGCCCAGCTCCTGATGCTCACCGACACCCTCGAGCCCGGCGACCAGGTGCTCCCCGCCCTCGGCCTGCTGGGCCACCACGTCCGCGTGCTGCCCGCCGCGCCCGGCGCCCTGGTCGACGCCCCGCGGGCCGACGCGGTGCTGCTCGACGCGACGGGGGACCTCGCCGCGGCCCGGTCCGTGGCGAGGCTGGTGCGC
Organism: Quadrisphaera sp.; assembly: GCA_029258695.1. The sequence goes on along the minus strand of JARIBR010000300.1, from coordinate 2,236 downwards.
ACCACCGGGACGGACGCTCCGCTGCTGCTGGTGCTCACCGAGGGCGGCCTCGCGGCGGTGAGCGCGGACTGGGGCGCGGACGACGTGCTCCTGCAGTCGGCGGGGCCCGCGGAGGTGGAGGCGAGGCTCCGCCTCGCCGTCGGGCGCCTGGCGCGGGCCGCCGGCGGGCAGCGCCGCGACGAGGTCCGCGCCGGTGACCTGGTGATCGACGAGATGGGCTACACCGCCACGGCCGGCCAGCGCAGCCTCGACCTGACCTACAAGGAGTTCGAGCTGCTCAAGCACCTGGCGCAGCACCCGGGCCGCGTCTTCACCCGCGCGCAGCTCCTCCAGGAGGTGTGGGGCTACGACTACTTCGGCGGGGCCCGCACCGTCGACGTCCACGTGAGGCGCCTGCGCGCGAAGCTCGGCACGGAGCACGAGCAGCTGATCGGCACGGTGCGCAACGTCGGCTACCGCTTCGTGGCGCCCGAGCGGGAGCCAGCAGGAACAGCCGAGTCGAACAGAGCCGACAGAGCCGACAGAGCCGGCCGGACCCCTGCGGACGTCGCCTCGACGAGCGGCGCCCGGCGGGCCTGACCCGGCGGACGTCCCTCCTGCGGGCGGCGCACGACGGGCCTCACCCAGCGGGCCCCCCGGGCGTGCTCCACCTGGTCAGCGACAGGGATCCTGCGTCCTCGGCCGACACGCCGCCCCGGAGCCGCGGGTGACGGGGTGTCGCGGCGAGGACGCAGGATCCCTGGTCGATCGCCCGCCACAGGCACCAGTCCCCGGCCGCGGGCACCGGTCCCCGGCCGCGGGCACCGCCGCCGCCACCGCCGCGGGGCCCTGCGCCACCCGGCGCCTACGGTGTCGCGGATGTCCCCGCAGACCCCGCAGACCCCGCAGACCCCGCACCCCGTCCGCTCGACCAGCGCGCTGACCGCCGAAGAGACCACCGGCGTCCGCGCGCTGGTGCGCGCAGCCCGCGCCGCTGACGGCGGCGAGCCGCTCGCCGAGGACGCCCGCCTGGCCCTGGAGGAGCGCGGGCCCTCCGCCGCCGTGGTGACCCACCTGCTCGCCGGCGCTCCAGCGGGCGCGCAGGGCCCGGGCGCGCAGGGCCCGGGCGCGCAGGGCCCTCCGGCCGGTTACGCGCAGGTGCGCACGAGCGAGGGCCGGTCCACCGTCGAGCTCCTCGTGGCGCCGGGGCTGCGGCGCTCCGGCGTGGGGACCGCCCTGGCGCAGGCCGTCCGCGCCACGCTCGAGCAGGGCGCCGGGACGAGCGGCGAGGCGGACGCCTGGAGCCACGGGGACCACCCCGGCGCCGCCGCCCTGGCCGCGCGGCACCGGATGGCCCGGGTGCGCGAGCTCCTGCGGATGGAGCGCACGGGCGACGCCGGCGCCCTGCCCCCGCTCGAGCTCCCCGACGGGGTGGCGCTGCGGGCCTTCGAGCCGGGCCGTGACGACGCCGCGTGGCTGGCCCTGAACGCCGCGGCCTTCGCCGACCACCCCGAGCAGGGGGCCTGGGACTCCGGCGACCTCGACGCCCGTCTGCGCGAGCCGTGGTTCGAGGCCGCGGGCCTGCTGCTGCTCGAGGGCGCCGACGACCCCGGGCGCCTGCTGGCCTCGCACTGGACGAAGGTCACCGACCCGGTGAGCGCAGCGGGGGAGGTCTACGTCGTCGCCGTCGCCCCGGAGCAGCAGGGCCGCGGGCTGGGGCGCGCCGTGGTCCTCGCGGGCCTGCACCACCTCGCCGACCGCGGGATCGAGCGGGTCGAGCTCTACGTCGAGGGGGACAACGCGGCCGCGCTGCGGACGTACCAGCGGCTCGGGTTCACGCGGGTCGCGGCCGACGTGGCCTACCGCCGCACCTGGTGACCTGCGAGCCGCGGGCGCGCTCGGCGATGAAGGCTGAACCAGGCTGTCATGATTGCCACCATGGTGGACACGAGCATGCGTACCCGGGGTCCGGACGGCCGCTTCGCCAGCGCACGATCTGCCCGCACCGTCGCGGAGGCCCTGGAGGAGCACCTGGAGCCGGAGAGCCCAGCGGAGGACGGCGGCGTCGACGACGAGCGCTCCGAACCGGACCCGCTGCCGGAGGACCGCTTCCTCGACCGTGAGCTGTCGTGGTTGGCGTTCAACGAGCGCGTGCTCGAGCTGGCCGAGGACGAGAACCTCCCCCTGCTGGAGCGCGCCCGGTTCCTCGCCATCTTCACGTCCAACCTCGACGAGTTCTTCATGGTCCGCGTCGCCG
>JARIBR010000271.1 GCA_029258695.1 Quadrisphaera sp. | reverse complement strand
TGTCGAGCAGGCCCTTGGCCTGGCCCTTCGCCTCGTCCTTCACCTGGCGGCCCTGCTCCTTGGCCGTCCCGGCGACCTCCTGGCCCTTGGCCTTGGCGTCACCGGCGACCTGGCGGCCCTGCTCCTTCGCCTCGTCCTTCGCGCCGCCCGAGTCCCCGCGGCCCGAGTCGCCGCGGCCCGAGTCGCCACGGCCGGAGTCGCCACGGCCACGGCCGGAGAACCCGTCGCCGGTGGCGGGCCGGGCTCGCGCCCGTCGTTCGGGACCACGAGGGGCTCGGCGACGTGGGCGCCGCGGGCGGACGTCGGCGGGTCGGTGAGGAAGGGGTCGGTGTCGGTGCGGGCTTCGCCGCTGCTCTGGCTCATGGATCCTCCAGGAGCGCTCAGGCGCCCCGGTTCGTCGGTGGTGCCACAGGTCAGTGACCTTCTCAGCCTATGGCTTACGGCCTAAGCCGAGCAAGTCCCGCGGTGCGCCGGGAGCCTGTCGAGGGAATCCCGCACCACGGCTCGCCGCCGCCGGGTGGTGCCGTCCTCGAGATCAATCGTCGTGCCGTGTCGCGGGGAGGCGACGGCTGATGCGGTCGACGAGGTCCTCGAGCGCCTCGTCGAACTCGAGGTCCATCTCGTCGCGCTCGAGCTCGGGGCGCAACCGGTGGACCAACGGGTAGTCCCCTGCCGGCAGGGGCCCGGGCGAACCCCCGTTCTGCAGCGCCGGGTCGTCCGCGGGGGTGATCTTCGCCCCGGCCTCCGCGACCTCGAGCAGCAGCGTGCCGAGGAGGAAGGAGGTGAAGGACCGGTACGCGTCCGCCGCGCTCCGGTCGTCGAACCCCGAGTCGACGAGGGCGGCGAGGAACAGCTCGACCCAGGCGACGCTGCGCAGCGGCGGGCGCAGCCACGGCGCCTCGGGCGGGCGTGAGGCCACCAGCGGGAACGCCTGGGGATGGGTGGTGGCGATGCGGCGCACCCCGTGGGCCAGGCGCACGAGGAAGTCCTGCCAGCCGTCGACCGGTCGCTGGCGGACGTCGGGGTCGGACCAGAGGAGCTCGAGCACGCGCTCGACCACGGCGTCGAGGAGCTCCTCGCGCCCGGGGACGTAGCGGTAGAGGGACATCGCCTCGACGTCGAGGGCCCTGCCGAGCTCCCTCATGGTCAGCCCGGCGAGCCCGCGCTCCTCGAGGATCAGCAGCGCGGTGGCGGTGATGCGTTCTCGGGACAGGGCAGCACGCACCTGTCCACCTTCACACGGATGATGATCATCGTCAACGCAGAGAATTGCGGACGGTGGCCTCCGCGTACGTTCAGTCATCGAAGCCAGCGCGGGGGGGACACGGACTGGCGTCGATGTCGCTAGAGTGGTTTGGTAGCAGGGTCTGCTTACCTGGTAAACGAGCCAGGGGCCCCACCAGAAGGAGGAACACATGGTTGATTTCAGCGCCGTCCGCGGCGGTAACGCGTACGACAGCGACGGCAGCAAGGTCGGCTCGGTCGACGAGGTCTACACCGACAAGGAGACGGGCGAGCCCTCGTTCGTCACCGTCAACACCGGTCTGTTCGGCAGCAAGACGACCTTCGTCCCGCTGGCGGACGCCTCCGTCGACGGCAACGACGTGCGCCTGCCCTACGACAAGTCCAAGATCAAGGACGCCCCGAGCATCGACCCGGACGCCGAGATCTCCGACGAGGAGCAGGACCGCCTGTACGAGTACTACGGCCTGGGCCACTCGGGTCGCGCCGTCGGCGGCACCGGCACCACCACCGGCACCGTGGGTGACGGCGACCGCGACCGCCTGCGTGACGGCGACCGTGACGCCGACCGTCTGCGTGACGGCGACCGCGACCACGACCGCAGCCGCGACGCCAACCTGTCCGGCGACGACTCGATGACCGTGTCGGAGGAGCGTCTGCGCACCGGCGTCCGCGAGGAGACCATCGGCCGCGCGCGTCTGCGCAAGTACGTCACCACCCAGCACGTGAGCGAGGAGGTGCCGGTCGAGCGCGAGGAGGTCCGCGTCACCCGCGAGCCCATCACCGACGGTGGCTCGGGCAACGCGACCATCGGCGAGGAGGAGGTCGACGTGACCCTCCACGGCGAGCGCGTCGTGGGCGGCAAGGAGACCGTCGAGACCGAGCGCGTCCGTCTCGACAAGGAGACCGTGCGCGACACCGAGGTCGTCGAGGGTGACCTCCGCAAGGAGAACGTCGACGTCGACGTCGAGGGCGACGCCGGTACTCGCGACCGCGACCGGGACCGCGACAACGACGGCAAGCGCGACCGTCTCTGAGGACCGCGACGAAGGGGTCGGCGGCCCGCACCTGAGCCGCTGACCCCTCGAGCACGGCGAAGGCCTGCTCCCCCACAGGGGGAGCAGGCCTTCGCCGTGCTCCGGGAGCACCCTCCCCACGGCCCTGGCTCACGGGACGAGCTGCTCGCCGGGCCTGCGGCTCCCGCCACCGCCGAGGGGCTCGGTTGGTCCGCGCGGTCCTCACGCGGGGCTACGGTGGAGGTGATCGACCACGGTGCGACGTGGTGAGGCGCTCCGGCGTCGATGGTGGGTTGAGACTCCAGCCTGCAGGCGATGACGGTCGAGGACGCGCTGCTCACCCCGGCGGATGCACCTGTCCGCTCGACAGGACGGATCGTCATGACGGCCTCTCCCCCTCCACCACCGACCGCTCCTCCCGACAGCCCTCGTCGACGTGATGGAGGGCCCGGCGGAGCGTTCTCGCGCCTCGACGGGTCTCACGACGACGTCGGCCCGCACCCGAGCCCCAGCGCAGGGCTCGCCCAGGTCGCCCTGATCGTCCTCGGTGAGCAGCCGCTCGGTCAGGTGCTCGAGCACGTGGCCGAGGTCACGGAAGCGACCGTCCCCGGGGCGGCGGGGGTCTCCGTGACCTTGGTCGAGGGGACGCGGGCCCGCAGCGCAGGGTTCTCCGGTCCCATCGCGGCCGCTCTGGACGAACGGCAGTACGCCGACGGCTTCGGGCCCTGCCTGGACGCGGCGCGGACGAGCACGATCGTCCACGTCCACGACACGCACGACAGCGCCGCGTACCCGGACTTCGCCGCGCTGGCCGCGCGCGAGGGCGTGACCTCCGTGGTCTCGATCGGCATGGCGATGCTCGGCCGCAACGTCGGGGCGATGAACGTCTACTGCACCAGCGGCGCGCTCCCCGCCTCGTCGATCGGCCTCAGCCGTGTCTTCGCCGCCTACGCCTCCGTCGCGCTGTCCAACGCCGTGCTCTTCTCGCGGGCCACCGACTCCGTCGCCCAGATGCGCGAGGCGATGGCCTCCCGCGCCGTGATCGAGCAGGCCAAGGGCATGCTCATGGGACGCCACGGCATCACCGCGGACGAAGCCTTCGACCAGCTCTCCCGGCGCTCGCAGGACGAGAACGTCAAGCTGCGGGAGGTGGCCGAGGACGTCGTGCTCGCCGGCAGCTCGGGCGGAGAGGCCGGAGCTGCCGAGGAGCTCTGAGCGTCCCGGTCGGGCGGCCGGGGTGCTCCGGGTGGGCCCGCACCCCGGCGAGCACGCCGCGCCGGCTCAGCGGTCGGCCGCCCCCAGCTCCTCGACCTCGACGTGCTCGCTCGCGAGGTCGGCCTCCACCTGCTGCACGCCGGAGACCTGGACCACCTCGACGCGCACCCGCTCCACCGCGACCGTCTCGACGCCCACCACGGGACGCTCCTCGTGGAGGACGAGCTCGAAGGGCTCGTGGTCCCCGGCCGCCGCCGGGGCGCGCTGGCCGCGCGGGATGTCGTGGGTCTCGACGCGCAGCACCTCGCGGCGCACCCTGACCGGCACCATCACCTCCTCGGTCACCACCTCGCGGCGCAGGGTCACCCGCTGGACGGGCTCGCGCACCACCGCGGTGCGCAGCCGCTCCTCCGAGCGCACCACCGACGCGCCGTCGCCGTCGTCGCGGCCGTGGTCGTCGCTGCCGTGGTCGTCGTGGGGCTGGCTCGGGGGGAGGGTCTCGGGGGTGGTCATCGCTGCTCCAGGTGCTCGGGGGCGGGTGCGTCGGCGCTGGTCAGCCGGCTCTCGTCCCGCAAGAGTGCACCCCAGCCCCGTCATCAGCCAAGCGAGGCGTCGAAGAGGGTGCCCAGCGCCCAGGTGATGGCAGCGGCGCCGCCCCCGACAGCCAGCTGGCGCAGGGCCCGGCGCAGCGGGGGGCCCCCGGAGAGCAGCCCGACGACGGCTCCGGTGACCAGCAGCGCGGCCCCGACGGCGACGCACGCGAGGACCAGCGCCACCGTGCCGGTCAGGCCCACCAGCAGCGGGAGGACCGGGACGATCGCACCGGCGGCGAAGAACGCCGCCGAGGAACCCGCCGCCGTCCAGGCCCCGCCCACCGCAGCCGCCGCGTCGACAGCCGCCGCGTCGACCGGTGCGCCGTGACCGGGCGCGAGCGGTCCGGGCACGGCAGAGCCCGGGACGACAGACCCCGTGACCAGGTCGGCCGGCCGGGCGGGGCCCGCGGCGGTCCCCGCCCGCGCGGGGAAGTGGGCGGCGGCGCGCTCCTGGGCCTCGCGGGCGCCCATGCCGCGGGCCCGGTAGACCAGCGCGAGCTCGTTGGCGTCCACGTCGAGCGCCCCCGCCACCTCGCTGGCGGCGTCGGTGGGCGTGCCTGCCTCGAGCAGCTCGTGCTGGCTGCGCACCGAGACGTACTCCCCGGCCCCCATCGACAACGCTCCCGCGAGCAGCCCGGCCAACCCGGTCAGCAGCACGCCCGCGGTCCCCACCCCGCCCGCGGAGACGCCGAGGACGAGCGCGAGGTTGGAGACGAGACCGTCGTTGGCGCCGAACACCGCGGCGCGGAAGGTCCCCGAGACCCTCGCCCGCCCCCGGGCTGCCAGCCCGCGCACGATCTCGGCGTGGACCCGCTCGTCGGCCGCCATCGCGGGCGTGGCGTCGACGTCCCCCTCGTAGGGCGAGCGGCCCTCGGCGCGCTGGGCCATCGCGAGGACGAACACCGACCCGAACCGCCGCGCTGCCGCCGCGAGCAGCACCGACCCCGCGCTGGCGCGCCCGCGGCGCACGGGGGCGCCGGCGGCTGCCAGCAACCGCTCCCAGTGGGCGATGTGGCGTGACTCGGCCTCGGCGAGCCCGCGCAGCACCTCCGCCTCCTCACCGGTGCGGCGCGCCGCGAGCTCGCGGTAGACCGCGGCCTCGAGGTGCTCGTCCGCGAGATGACGGCGCCACCGGCGCACGGCGGCCCGGTCAGGGGTGGTGCCGCTGCTCCCCACCCCTAGCTCCGGCTCCGGCTCCGGCCCCGGACCCGGCACTGGCTCCGGCACTGCCCCCGGCCCTGGCCCCGGTCCCAGCTCCGGGTCGGCTGGTCCGCTCGAGGTGCTCACACCACCATCATGGCGATCAGCAGCCGCTCAGCCTCTCGCGTCGCCCATCGCGTCGAGGGTGGCCATCTGCTCGTCGTCGAGGATGAACCCGAAGACGTCGAGGTTGGCGGTGATGCGCTCCTCGTGCACGGACTTCGGGATGGCCACGACGCCGTGCTGCACGTGCCAGCGCAGCACCACCTGCTCCGGCGTCCTGCCGTGGACCTCCGCGATGGCGGCCAGTCCGGCGTCGTCCATGGCCGTGGTCCTGAAGGGGCTGTACCCCTCGAGCACCACACCGCGCTCCGCGTGCCCGGTCACCAGCGCCGGGTCCCACAGCGCGGGACCGAACTTGACCTGGTTGACCGCAGGGGCCTGCCCCGTGGCGGAGATCAGCTCGTCGATCTGGTCCAGGGAATAGTTGCTCACGCCCACGGCCACTGCCAGCCCCTCGGAGCGGGCCTCCAGGAAACGGGTCCACAGCGCGGGGCTCGCGCCCTCGGGCGGCGGGCCGTGGACGAGCCACAGGTCGAGGTGGTCCAGATCCAGGGCCTCCAGGCTCTGGGCGAGCACCTCGTGGGCGTCGTCGGCGCGCTCGGGGGGCAGCTTGGTGGTGACGAAGACCTGCTCGCGCGAGAGCGCGCTGTCCGCGATGGCCGCCCCCACCTGCTCCTCGTTGCCGTAGCTCGTGGCGGTGTCGACGTGGCGGTAGCCCACCTCGAGCGCGTGCGCGACGGCCCGGCGCGCGTCGTCGCCCTGGGCCTTCCAGGTCCCCAGCCCGATGAGCGGCATGGCGCCGCCGCCGGTGAGGGGGACGGTGGGCTGGTCGGCGCCGCTGGCCGTCGTGTCTGTCTCGGTCATGGCACCAGTCCTACCCGCAGGGGGGTCGCCGTGCCACCGGCGGGGCGTCCCGGGCGGCTGCGGCCGGTCCGCGGCACCGCCCCGTCGCGCACCCCGTCGCGCACCCCGTCGCGCACCCCGTCGCGCGCCCCGTCGCGCGCCCCGTCGCGCGCTGCGGAGGGTGCGCTGGGAGCATCGCGGGCATGGACGACTCCCGCACCCAGCCCACCGCCGGAGCACCGGGCGTGCTCCTCGACGTCGACGGCACCCTGCTGGACAGCAACTACCTGCACGTGGTCGCCTGGCGCAGGGCGTTCCGCGACGCGGGGTACGACGACGTGACCGCGGCCCAGATCCACTCCTGCATCGGCCTGCCCAGCGCCTCGGTGGTCCAGCGCCTCGCCGGGGGCGACGACGACCGCGTGGTCCAGGGCCACTCCGACCACTTCGACACCTTCCGCGACGAGGTGAGCGCCCTGCCGGGCGCCCGCGACCTGCTGGCGGCCTGCCTCGAGCGCGGCGCGTCGGTGGTGCTCACCACGAGCGGGGCGCGCGGCGACCTGGACTGGATGCTGCCGCTGCTGGGCGGGGAGGAGATGGTGACCGGGGTCGTCACGTCCGAGGACGTCGGTGACGGCAAGCCGACGAAGGGCCCGCTCCAGGCCGCGCTCGAGAGCTACGGGCTGGACCCCGCGCGCACCGTGGTGGTGGGCGACTCCGTGTGGGACGTGGGCGCATCGACCGACGCCGACCTGCCGTGCGTGGCGCTGCGGTGCGGGGGCATCGGTGAGGGCGAGCTGCGCGGCGCCGGAGCGGTCGGCGTCCGCGAGCACCCCGCGGACCTCGTGGCGCACCTGGAGGACCTGGCCGTGGCCCTGGACGCTGGGGACGCCCCGCCGGAGCGCACCGCGTGAGGGCGGTCCGGGTCCACGACGCCGGGTCGAGCGCCTCGCTGCGGGTCGACGAGGTGCCCGAGCCCCGCGAGCCGCGCGACGAGGAGCTGCTCGTGGCCGTCGCGGCGTCGTCGGTCAACGGCACGGACGTCGCCGTGGCCCGCGGCGACCTCCCGCTCTCCGCCCTGCGCCGGGGCCCGCGCTCGCTCGGGTTCGACCTGGCCGGTGAGGTGGTGGCGGTGGGCGAGGCCGTCACGGCGTTCGAGGTGGGCGACGCGGTGGTCGCCCTGCTCGGCCACGGCGGGGGCGCCCAGGCGGAGCTGGCGCTCGTCGACAGCGCCTCCGCGGCCTTCGCCCCGGACTCCGTGGCCTGGACGGCCGCCGCCGCCCTGCCGCTCGCCGGGCTCACCGCCCTCCAGGCGCTGCACGGACGGGCCGCGCTGGGCTCCAGGCCCGAGGCCAGCGTGCTGGTGGTGGGGGCGGCGGGCGGCATCGGCTCGTTCGGGGTCCAGCTGGCGGCGATCGCCGGGGCTCACGTCACCGCGGTGGTCGACGCGGCGCGCGAGGACTACGTGCGGGGACTCGGCGCCGACGAGGTGGTCGACCGGCGCCAGCGGCTCGGGGCGCTGGGCGCGCGCTTCGACGTGGTGCTCGACGCCCCCGGCATCCTCAGCCCCGACGTGGCCCGCGCGCTCCTGCGCCCCGGCGGCACGGCCGTGACGACGCGGCCGCAGCCGACCACCCTCATCTCCTCGGTGGGCTCGGGCCTGGTCAAGGACGTCATGGGCACCCTCGGCGCACTGGGAGCCCCGGTCGGCGCCGGCGCGCCCGGGGCCGCGGGCGAGCGGCCGGGTCACACGGCCGTGATGACCGCGCCGCGCACCCGAGACCTCGACCGGCTGCTGCGGCTGGTGGAGGACGGGCGCCTGCGGGTCCCGGTGGACGACGTGCTGCCGCTCGCCGACGTCGCCGCGGCCCACGCCCGGACCACCAGCGGCGACGTGCGCGGCAAGGTGGTCCTCACCCTCTGAGGGCGAGCGGCGCACCGGTCAGGCCTTGCTCGGTGCGGCCTGACCGGTGCGGCGCAGACAGGCCCGCGGTCGGCCCCTCAGGCCAGCCCGTCGCGGGCGGCCACGGACGGCGCCGGCCTGTCCGAGCGTTCGAGGACGTCGAGGCGCACGTCCTCGTCGAGCCACCCGCCGACCCGCACCAGCCCGGGGGCCGCCAGGACGGCGCAGTGGACGGCGTCCCCGCTCTGGGGGTACTCGGGCACCTCGTGGCGCCAGTGGACGAGGAGCAGGGTCCCGCCAGGCTCGAGGGCGGCGACCACGTGGGGGACCTGGGCCGCCAGCGCGTCGGCGCCGAGGTAGTACCCGACCTCGGAGAGGACCACGAGGTCGAAGGTCTCGTCCGGCCAGGGGTCCCCGAGCCCCCAGCGGCGCAGCTCGACGTTCGCGGGGACGCGTCGGGCCGCCTGCGCGAGCGCGGCGTCGGCGACGTCGGTGGCGACCAGCG
>JARIBR010000216.1 GCA_029258695.1 Quadrisphaera sp. | reverse complement strand
CCGCCCTGGGCAAGAACATCGCCTACGCGGTCGCCTCGGCGGACGTGCGCATCCTCTCCCCGATCCCGGGCCGCTCCGCGATCGGCGTGGAGATCCCCAACCTCGACCGGGAGACGGTCTCGCTCGGCGACGTCCTCGGCTCCTCGGTCGCCCAGCGCGACGAGCACCCGATGGTCATGGGCATCGGCAAGGACGTCGAGGGCGGGTACGTCGTCGCCAACCTCGCCAAGACCCCCCACCTGCTCGTGGCCGGCGCCACGGGCGCGGGGAAGTCGGGCTTCATCAACGCGATGATCACGTCCATCCTCATGCGCGCCACCCCCGACGACGTCCGCATGGTCCTCGTCGACCCCAAGCGCGTGGAGCTCACGGCCTACGAGGGCATCCCCCACCTGATCACCCCCATCATCACCTCGGCCAAGAAGGCCGCCGAGGCGCTGCAGTGGGTGGTGCGGGAGATGGACGCTCGCTACGACGACCTCGCCACCTTCGGCTTCAAGCACGTCGACGACTTCAACGCCGCCGTGCGCGCCGGCTCGGTCAAGCCGCCGACGGGCTCGCAGCGCGAGCTGCACCCCTACCCGTACCTGCTCGTCGTCGTCGACGAGCTCGCCGACCTCATGATGGTCGCGCCCCGCGACGTCGAGGAGTCCATCGTCCGCATCACGCAGCTGGCGCGCGCCGCCGGGATCCACCTCGTGCTCGCCACCCAGCGGCCGTCCGTGGACGTGGTCACCGGCCTCATCAAGGCCAACGTGCCCTCGCGCATGGCCTTCGCGACGTCCTCGCTCGGCGACAGCCGCGTGGTGCTCGACCAGGCGGGCGCGGAGAAGCTCATCGGCCAGGGCGACGCCCTGTTCCTGCCGATGGGCTCGTCGAAGCCCGTGCGCGTCCAGGGGGCCTGGGTCACCGAGACCGAGGTGTCGAGCGTCGTGGCCCACGTCAAGGAGCAGCTCAAGCCGTCCTACCGCGAGGACGTCATCGTCGCGCCGGAGAAGAAGGCCGTCGAGGAGGAGGTCGGGGACGACCTGGACCTCATGCTGGCCGCCGCCGAGCTCATCGTCACCTCGCAGTTCGGCTCCACCTCCATGCTGCAGCGCAAGCTCCGGGTGGGCTTCGCCAAGGCCGGGCGCCTCATGGACCTCCTGGAGACCCGGGGGGTCGTCGGGCCCAGCGAGGGGTCCAAGGCGCGCGACGTCCTCGTCAAGCCCGACGACGTCGCGCCCATGCTCTCCGCGCTGCGCGGCGACCCCGGCCCGGCGCCGGCGGACGACGACCCCGGGACGGGGCTGCCGGCCGGTGGACGCCCGGCCGTGGAACGGGGAGGCCCGGGCGGTGCCGGCCCCGGCGAGGGCGAGGACTGGGGCGACCCGGAGCCGGCCGACGAGCCGGCCGACGAGGACGCCTGGGACCTGACGGGGCGTCACTGAGGCCCGGCGCCGCGGCGCCGGCTCGCGGTTACGCTGCACCGGTGACGACGACGCCGACCGCTCCTGCGCGCGGGCGCGTCGCCCTGGTGACCCTCGGCTGCGTGCGCAACGACGTGGACTCCGAGGAGATGGCAGGGCGCCTCGCGGGCGCCGGGTGGGAGCTGGTCCCCGACGCCGCCGACGCCGACGTGGCGGTGGTCAACACCTGCGGGTTCATCACCGCCGCCAAGAAGGACTCCATCGACACCGTCCTCGAGGCGGCGGACCTCAAGGACTCCTCGGCGCGCACCGCCGCCGTCGTCGCGATCGGGTGCATGGCCGAGCGCTACGGCGCCGACCTCGCCGAGCAGCTGCCCGAGGCCGACGCGGTGCTGGGCTTCGACAGCTACGCCGACATGTCCACCCACCTCTCGGAGGTGCTCGCCGGCCGCCCTCCGGCCGCGCACGTCCCGCGCGACCGCCGCACCCTGCTCCCCGTTGCTCCCGCCGCACGCCAGTCCGCGGCGGGCTCGGTGGCCCTGCCCGGCCACGGCGCCCGCGGCGCTGGCTCGCCGAGCGCACCGGCGGGGCGTCGGCTCGAGATCACGCCCTTGGAGGCCACGCCCGTGCCGGCGTCCGGTCCGCCGGTGCTGCGACGCCGGCTCTCGGACGCCCCGTGGGCGCCGCTGAAGCTGGCGTCGGGCTGCGACCGGCGGTGCACCTTCTGCGCCATCCCCTCCTTCCGCGGCTCCTACCTCTCGCGCCCGCCCGCCGAGGTGCTCGAGGAGGCCCGCTGGCTCGCGGAGCAGGGGGTGCGCGAGCTCTTCCTCGTCTCGGAGAACTCCACGTCCTACGGCAAGGACCTCGGCGACCTCACCGCCCTGGAGACCCTCCTGCCCCGCCTGGCCGCGATCGACGGCGTCGAGGTGGTCCGCGTGAGCTACCTGCAGCCCGCCGAGGTCCGCCCGGGCCTGCTGGAGACGATCCTGACCACCGCCGGCGTCGCGCCCTACCTCGACCTGTCCTTCCAGCACGCCTCCCCGAGCGTGCTGCGCGCCATGCGCCGCTTCGGGTCCACCGAGGCCTTCGTCGGGCTCGTCGAGCAGGCCAGGGCGCTGGACCCGGGCGTGGGCATCCGCTCGAACGTCATCGCCGGTTTCCCCGGGGAGAGCGAGGGTGACGTCGAGGAGCTCGAGCGCTTCCTGACCGCCGCCCGCCTCGACGTGACCGGGGTCTTCGGCTACTCCGACGAGGACGGCACGGCCGCCGCGGACCTGCCCGGGCACCTTCCGGAGCACGTCGTCGCCGAGCGCGTGGAGCGGCTGTCAGCGCTGGCCGACGAGCTGGCGTCCCAGCGGGCCGAGGACCGCGTCGGCGAGGTGCTCTCCGTGCTCGTCGAGGAGGTCGAGCCGGACGCCGGCGGCGGGGCGGTCGCCACCGGGCGCGCCGGCCAGCAGGGCCCCGAGGTGGACGGCACCACCGAGGTCGAGCACCCGGCGGGGACCCCCGCGCCGCGCGTCGGCGACGTGGTGCGGGCGGTGGTGACGTCGACGTCGGGCGTCGACCTGCACGCCACGGCGGTCCCGGGGAGTCCGCGGTGAGCACCGGCGGCGCTCCGGGCGCACCGGCGAAGACCTCCAACGTCAACCTGCCGAACGCCATCACCCTCGTGCGCATCCTCATGGTGCCGGCGGTGGTCCTGCTCCTGCTCGCCGACGACGGACGATCGGTGGGTCTGCGCCTGGCGGCCTTCGCCGTGTTCGTCGTCGCCGCGGTGTCCGACCACGTCGACGGCGAGCTGGCGCGCCGGCGCAACCTCATCACCGACTTCGGCAAGATCGCCGACCCCATCGCCGACAAGCTGCTCCTCGGCGCGATCCTCGTGGTCTTCAGCGTCCTGGGCCAGATCTGGTGGTGGGTCACCGTGGTGATCCTCGTGCGCGAGGTCGGCGTCACGCTGCTGCGCTTCTGGGTGATCCGGCACGGCGTCATCGCGGCATCGCCCGGCGGCAAGCTCAAGACGGTCCTGCAGATGGTCGCCCTCGGGCTCTACCTGCTCCCCTTCGAGCTGTGGGAGCCCGCCGTGCTCGCCCGCGTGGGAGAGGTGAGCGCTGCCGTGGTCCTCGGCGCCGCGACGGTGGTGACGGTGGTCACCGGGCTCGACTACGTGGCGCGCGCGCTCGCGCTGCGCCGCTCGGCGCGCTGAGCGACGGGGCAGACCACGTGCCGACGACGCTCGTCCGTGAGGCCGCAGGGCTCGACGTCGCCCGTCTCGTGGCCGACCTCGAGGCGATCGGCGTGCGCGTGGCGACGGGCGAGTCGCTCACCGCCGGTCTCGTGAGCGCCGCGCTGGCCGACGTGCCCGGTGCCTCCGCGGTCCTGCGCGGCGGGGTGAGCGCCTACGCCACGGAGCTCAAGACCAGCCTGCTGGAGGTCGAGGAATCCGTCCTCGCCGACGGCGGCCCGGTGCAGGAGCGGGTCGCCGTGGCGATGGCGGCCGGAGCGGCGCGCCTGCTCGGCGCCGACGTCGGGGTGGCGACCACGGGGGTGGCCGGCCCCGGGCCCGCCGACGGCCGCCGCGCGGGGACGGTGGTCGTGGCGGTGGCGCAGCCGGTGCCCGGTCCGGGCGACGTCGCCGTGACGCTGGAGCTCGACGGTGACCGCGCCGCGGTGCGTTCGCTCGCGACCGGCTGCGCGCTGGCGCTGCTCGCCCGGTGGGCCGGGGAACGCCGAGCCCGCTCACGGCGTTGACGACAGGTGATGGCCCCAGCACAGCGCACCGACGTCGTGGGCACGCGCACGTCCGACGTCACGGGTAGCGTGAGAACCATGAGCACCGCGGACCGAGAGAGCCAGCGATGACGCTGCTGCGCCAGGAGATCGGCGACGTGCTCCGCAGCACGCGCCAGCAGCAGGGCCGTACCCTGCGCGAGGTCTCAGGGAGCGCGCGCGTCTCGCTCGGGTACCTCTCCGAGGTCGAGCGGGGCCACAAGGAGGCCTCCTCGGAGCTCCTCGGCTCCATCTGCGAGGCGCTGGCCACGCCGATGTCCGTCGTCCTGCGTGAGGTGAGCGACAAGATCGCCGCCATCGAGGGCACCGTGGTGCAGCCGGTGGGCCCCCCACCCGGAGTGGCCGTCCTCGGTGGCGCTGCGGTGGAGCAGCGCCACCTCACCTCCGCCGCCTGATCCCTGTCGCGGCCGCCCGGTGCACGGCGCCGTGCGGGATGACAGCTCCTACGCCCGCAGCCGAAGGCCCTGCGGGGTGGCGACGAAGCCGGCGCCCTCCAGGGCCTGGGCGAGCACCGACCTCTCGAGGGCGTTCTCACCGTCGGCCCGGGAGACCGTGAGCCGTCCCAGCGCGCCGCCCCTCACGGCCGCGGTCAGCGCCTGCGCCGACGCGCGCAGCAGCTCCGGGTCCTCGGTGTAGGACAGGACCGTGCGTCCGCCCCGCTCGACGTAGAGGACGAGGTCGCCCTCGACGAGCACCACCACGGCGCCGGCCTTGCGCCCCGCACGGTGCCCGGCCCTGACCGGTGCCGCGTCGGTCGTGGCCTCCGCGTCCCCCGGGCGACCCTGCTGGTCCGGCCACGGCAGGGCCGCCCCGTAGGGGTTCGCAGGGTCCGGCGCCGCGAGCACCAGGGCGTTGCGCCGGGGGCCGTCGCCAGCAGGTCCCGCGCCGACAGCGGCCCCGGGGCGGCCGGCGTCCTCACCGGGAGGACCACCCCCGCGCGTGCGCTCGCCCACCCACCGGCCGTCGCTGGCGGACGAGGCGGCCTCGAGCGGGCGAGAGAGCGCCCGCAGACGGTCCACCGCACCGGTCGTGGCGAACTGCGAGGCGCCCAGCCCCTCGACGAAGTACCCGCGACGCACCCGACCGGCCTCCTCCATCGCAGCCAGCACGCGGTAGACCCCGGCGAACCCGCCCGGCAGGTGCTCGGCGACCACCGAGCCGCGGGTGATCACCCCGTACCGGTCGAGCAGGACCTCGGCGGTGGCGGCGGCGCGCACGGTCGCGTCGGGCTCCGGCGTCGGCAGCAGAGACCAGCGGCCGGCGGTCTCGGGGGGCCCACCGCGGGCGGCGGCGGCGCTGATCCCCGCGGCGCCCAGGCCGGCGCTGCTCGGGCGGGTGGGGCGCCCGGGCCGCGAGCGGCCGTAGCGGGCGTGGGGTGCGCTGCGCTGGCTCTTCGCGCCGCGGTGGGCGGTGCGTCCGCCGGAGAGCCGCGCGCGCAGCGGCGCGAGCGTGTCGTTGCTGACCCGGCCCGCGAAGACGAGGTCCCACACCACCTCCGACAGGCGGGCGTCGTCGAGCACGGGACGTCCTGCGGCGCTCAGCGCGGAGGACAGCGCGCGGAAGAAGAAGGCGCCGCCGCCCGCCAGGGCCTCGAGCACCGCGTGGTGGGTCTCGCCGAGCTCCAGCTCCTCGTCCGGCGGGGCGAGGGTGAGGTGGCCTGCCGGTCCCCAGGCGTCCGCGAGGTGCAGCGAGACCCACCCGTCGTCGCCCGGCAGGGCGCCGTGCCCGCACCACAGCACCTCCCCGGACGTGGTGAGGGCGTCGAGCATCGCGGGGCTGTAGCCCTCCACGCGCGCCGGCAGGACGAGGGACTCCAGCGCCGAGGCGGGCAGCTGGGCGCCGGCGAGCTGCTCGATCGCGCGCACCAGGCCGTCCTCGCCGCGCAAGCGCCCTCCGCCGGGGCTGCCGGGCGCGCCCACGTGCTGCCAGGCCGGCAGGTGGAGCGCGAGGTCGCGCGCGGTGACGGGCTCGACCTCGCTGCGCAGCGCGGCGAGGGACCTGCGGCGCAGCAGACGCAGGACCTCTGCGTCGCACCAGTCCAGGCCGACGGCGGTGCTCGCGGGCCGACCGCTCGCCCCGCTGCGGGGAGCATCCTCGTCAGGTGCCCCGTCGCTGGTGGCTCCGCCCGCGAGCCCACCCGTGCCGGTGCCCGTCACGACGGTGCCGTCGGCGGCGAGGCGCCCGCGCAGCTCGGCGGGCAGGAGGTCGCCGGAGGTGACGCGGCCGGCGCTCTCCAGGCGGCGCAGCGCGTCGGAGACCACCGCGACGCCCACGCCGTAGCGCGCGGCCACCGCGGCGGCGGTGAACGGCGCGTGGGTGCGCGCCCAGCGCACCACGAGGTCACCGACCGGGTCCGGGACCGGCGCGGTGAACGCCTCGGGCACCCCCACGGGCAGGGGGACCCCGAGGGCGTCGCGCAGCCGGGCGGCGTCCTCGACGGCGGCGAAGCGCTCGACGCCGGCCACCCGCACGGCGATGACGCGCCGCGCGCCGACGAGCTCGCCGAGCCAGCGCCTCACCTCGTCGAGGTCCTCCGTGCCCCCGGCGCCGCTCAGCGCCCGGCGCGCCACCTCGGCGTCGGAGCACGGCCCGAGCACGCGCAGCAGGTCGGCGACGTCCTCGGCGTCGCGGCACCGCCGCCCGTCCGCGGTGCGCTGCAGCTCGCCCTGGGTGCGCACGATCGCCTCGGGGTCGAGCAGGTCAGCCAGCGACGCGCCGTCACCGCGCCCCAGCAGCTCGGCGAGCAGCGTCGGGTCCAGCGAGAGCGCCGCCGCACGCTTCTCGGCGAGCGGGGTGTCGCCCTCGTAGAGGAACTGCGCGACGTAGCCGAACAGCAGCCCGCGCGCGAACGGCGAGGGGGCGTCGGTGGTCACCTCGACCACGCGCACCGCCCCGGACCTCACCTCGCGCAGGAGCTGGGCGAGCGCAGGGACGTCGAAGACGTCCTGCAGGCACTCGCGGACGGTCTCCAGGACGATGGGGAACGAGGGATACCGGCTGGCGACGGAGAGCAGCTGGGCGGCGCGCTGGCGCTGCTGCCACAGCGGCGTGCGGCGGTCGGGGCGGCGCCGGGGGAGCAGCAGGGACCGGGCGGCGCACTCCCGGAAGCGCGCGGCGAACAGCGCGGAGCCGCCCAGCTCGTCGGTGACCAGCTGCTCGACGTCCTCGGGCTCGACCGCGAGCGCCTCGAGGACCTCGGGCACGCCGGCGGGAGCGCCGCCGGAGGCCGCGACGCCGGCGCCGGGCGGGCCGCCGCTCCCCGCGCCGCTGCCCGCACCGGCCAACGCCTCGAACGGGTCGGCCATGAGCACGGCCATCGGGTCACCGAGCAGGTCGGTGTCCGGCAGGCGGAGCACGAGGCCGTCGTCGGCGCTCATCACCTGCGCGTCGACGCCGAAGCGCTCGCGCAGGCGCGCCCCGACGGCCAGCGCCCAGGGGGCGTGGACCTGCGCGCCGAAGGGGGAGTGGACGACCACGCGCCAGTCCCCGAGCTCGTCGCGGAAGCGCTCGACGACGATGGTGCGGTCGTCGGGCAGGTGCCCGGTGACCGCGCGCTGCTCGCGCAGGTGGTCGAGGAGGTTGTCGGCCGCCCAGTCGTCGAGCCCCGCGGACCGGGCGCGCTGGCGCGCCGCGCCCTCGTCAGCGGTGAGCAGGTCGCCGAGGGTCCGCACGAAGGCGCCCTGCGCGCGGCCCAGCTCGGCGGGGCGTCCCAGGGAGTCCCCGTGCCAGAACGGCAGCTTGCCCGGCTGCCCCGGGGCGGGCGAGACGAGCACCTGGTCGTGGCTGATGTCCTCGATGCGCCACGTCGAGGTGCCGAGGGTGAACACGTCGCCGACGCGGGACTCGTAGACCATCTCCTCGTCGAGCTCCCCGACGCGCCGGCCACCGCGGACCTGGCCTCCGCTGCCGGCGAGGAAGACCCCGTACAGGCCGCGGTCGGGGATGGTCCCCCCGGAGGTCACCGCCAGGCGCTGCGCGCCCGGGCGCCCGGCCAGGGTGCTGGCGAGTCGGTCCCAGACGATGCGCGGGCGCAGCTCGGCGAACTCCTCGGACGGGTAGCGCCCGGCGAGCATGTCGAGGACCGCCTCGAGCACCCCGCGGGTCAGCCCGGAGAACGGCGCGGCGCGGCGGACGAGCGCCTCGACGTCGTCGACGGACCAGTCGTCCATGGCCGTCATCGCCACCACGTGCTGGGCCAGGACGTCCAGGGGAGAGGCCGGGGCGTGCAGGGCCTCGATGGCACCGGAGCGCATCCGCTCCGTCACCACGGCCGTGGAGAGCAGGTCGCCGCGGAACTTCGGGAACATCACCCCTCGGGAGACCGCGCCGACCTGGTGGCCGGCGCGTCCCACCCGCTGCAGCCCGGAGGCCACCGAGGGCGGCGACTCGACCTGGACGACGAGGTCGACGGCGCCCATGTCGATGCCCAGCTCGAGGGAGGACGTGGCGACCACCGCGGGGAGGCGCCCGGACTTCAGGTCGTCCTCGATCAGCGCCCGCTGCTCACGGCTGACCGACCCGTGGTGGGCGCGGGCGATGACGGCAGGCACGGGCGCGGACGTCCCGGCCTGGGCCATCACCTGGGCCGGGGGACGGCCGGGGTGCTCCGCGCCGACCGCCAGCGGTGACGCCGCCGTCGCGGTGGCGTCGCCCCGGCCCGCGCCCTCCTCCCCGCCCGACCCGTCGGCCTGCGCCGCCTCGTCGGCGCGGGTGCGTTCCTCCCACACCTCGTTGAGCCGGTTCGTCAGCCGCTCCGCGAGGCGGCGGGAGTTGGCGAAGACGATCGTCGATCGGTGCGCCGCGACGAGGTCGACGATGCGTTCCTCGACGGCCGGCCAGATCGACGTCACCGGCTCCGGCGCAGCGGCCGCCAGCACCGCCGCGAGGTCGTCGTCGACCCGGGTGGGCTCCGTCGGCGCCGCTCCGGCGGGCGGTCCGGGCCTCGGCGGGGCCGTTGACAGGTCCTCCATGTCCGGGACGGGGACGACGACCTGCAGGTCCCACTCCTTGACCGACGGCGGCTGCACCACCGTGGTGCGCCGCCCCCCGCCCGCGACGCCCCGCGTGCCGGCCAGGAAGCGCGCCACGTCCTCCACGGGGCGCACCGTCGCCGACAGACCGATGCGCTGCGCCGGGGCGGGCAGCGCGGCGTCCAGGCGCTCCAGCGTCAGGGCCAGGTGCGCGCCGCGCTTGGTGCCGGCCACCGCGTGCACCTCGTCGACGATCACCGTCTGCACCCCGGCGAGCATCTCGCGGGCCTTGGACGTCATGAGCAGGACCAGCGACTCCGGAGTGGTGATGAGCACGTCCGGGGGCGTGCGGGTGAAGGCGCGCCGCTCCTGCGGCGGGGTGTCACCCGAGCGCAGCGCGACGGAGACCTCGGGCACCGGGAGCCCCAGGCGCATCGCGGCGTGGCGCATGCCGGTCAGCGGGGCCCGGAGGTTCCGCTCGACGTCGGTCGCCAGGGCCTTCAGCGGCGAGACGTACAGGACCCGGCAGCGCAGCTCCTTCTCCTCCGGCACGGGAGAGGACGCCAGGCGGTCCAGCGCCCAGAGGAACGCCGACAGCGTCTTGCCCGAGCCGGTGGGGGCGACCACCAGCGTGTGGTCGCCGCTGCTGATCGCCCTCCAGGCGCCGTCCTGCGCGGTCGTCGGGGCGTGGAAGGCCCCGCGGAACCACTCCGAGGCCGCGGGGGAGAACCGGTCGAGGACGTCGTCGCCGGGAGGCGCGGCCGCGTCGCTGCGCTCTGCCTCGGTCGCCGTACCTCCGGTCGCCGGCCCCTCGGCCGTCGGCCGGGCAGCTGCCGTCCCGGCGGGGGCGCCCGCCCCCTTCGCGCTCACGTCCCGATGGTGCCACCGACCGCCGACACCGCCCCCTGGTCGCGCAGCCAGCCCCGCCGCGAGGCGATGACGTCGAACATCACCGTGGCCAGCGGAGGGACGGCCGCCGCGAGCGCGAGCACCACCGTGCGCACCTGCCACCGCAGCGTCCACGCCGCCACCACCGTCACCGCGACGAAGGCTACGAACACCGCGCCGTGGATCGGACCGAAGAGCTCGATCCCGGCGCGGCCGTCACCGGAGACGTACGCCCGCCACATCCCGGCGAGCAGGCCGATCCACGACAGGGCCTCCGCGACCGCGACGACGTGGAACGCGGGCCGCGCCCAGGGCCGCAGGCGTGCCCGCACGCCGTCCAACCGCTGCAGGAACCCCAGCCACCACGCGCTCTCCATGACCCCATGCCACCACGTACCGCCCTGTGGCCTGCGCCACCTCATCCCGACGACATCGGTTCTGCGACGCTGGAGCCGTGCGCCGCAGCGAGTTCACCGTCCTGTCCGACGCCGTCCTCGGGCGCTCACGGGCGGAGTCCGTCGTGGCCGACCTCGTGCTCGGGGAGCTCGGTGACCGCACCGCCGCCCGAGCCATGGACGACGGCGTGGACCCCGGCGCCGCCTGGGTGGCGCTGTGCGACGCGCTCGACGTGCCCGAGCGGCAGCGGTGGAGCGCCCTGGACGAGAAGCGGCGCCCCGACGCGGACTGATCGGGTGGCATCAACCGGCTCTCCCCGGTGCGGCGACGCCCCGCCGTAGGGTGACCGCCGTGCTCCACGGGCCCGACGGCGTGATGATCGAGGCCCGCGGGCTGACCAAGGCCTTCGGCGACCGCGTCGTCGTCGACGGCATCGACGCGGCCGTCCAGCGCGGTGAGGCCTTCGGCTTCCTCGGGCCCAACGGCGCCGGCAAGTCCTCGACGATGCGCATGATCGGCTGCGTCTCGCCGCCGACCTCGGGGTCGCTGAGCATCCTCGGGATGGACGCCGCCACCCAGGG
>JARIBR010000157.1 GCA_029258695.1 Quadrisphaera sp. | reverse complement strand
ACACGGGCACGCCGGAGCGCCACGGCTACGTCGTCGTCCCCCCCGGGGCGTCCGTGCCCGCCCGCGCCCCGTCTCCCGCGGTGGCCGCGGCCACCGCTGCCGCCCTGCGCGAGGACGGGTGGACGGTGCTCGTCACCGGCGGACCGGGCGAGCGCGACCTCGCCGCGCAGGTGGCCGCGGCGGCGCCGGGCTCCGTCGACGTCTCCGGGCGCACCGACCTCGCGGCCCTCGCCGTGCTGCTCGCCGGCGCCCGCGCCGTGGTGGTCGGCAACACCGGCCCCGCCCACCTGGCTGCCGCGGTGGGCACACCGGTGGCCTGCTGGTTCTCCGCGGTGATGCCCCCCGAGCGCTGGGCCCCCTTCGGCGTGCCCACCGCGCTCCTCGGCGACCTCAGCGCGCCCTGCCGCCTCTCGCGCGCCCGCCTGTGCCCGGTGCCCGGCCACCCCTGCCTGGACGTCGACCCGGCCGACGTGGTCGCCGCGGTGGCCGGCCTCGCCGCCGGTCGCGCCGTACCGGCGCCCCCGCGGAGCACCTCGTCGGTGACCGCCGGCGGCGCGCGCCTGGCGGGCATGGCGTCATGAGGGTGCTGTCCTGGCACGTGCACGGCTCCTGGACCACCTCGCTGGTCCAGGGCCAGCACACCTACCTCCTCCCCGTCGACGCGAGCCGCGGCCCCGACGGCCGGGGTCGCGCGCGCACCTGGGACTGGCCGTCCTCCGCCGTGGAGGTCTCACCGGGCGACCTCGCCGGCGAGCCCCCCGACGTCGTGCTCCTCCAGCGCCCCCATGAGGCGGCGCTGCTGCGCGAGTGGACCGGGCTGGTCGCCGGCGCCGACGTCCCCGCGCTCTACCTCGAGCACAACGCCCCCACCGAGCACGCCGCGCGCAGCGTCCACCCGATGCCCGCCGTCCAGCGCGCCGCGGGCGCCCCCGTCCTCCCCCTCGTGCACGTCACCGCGTTCAACGCCCTCATGTGGGACGCCGACGGCGCGGCCACGTCCGTCCTCGAGCACGGCGTCGTGGACCCCGGGCCGCTATGGACCGGGGAGCGGGAGTCCTTCGCGGTGGTCGTCAACGAACCCGTCCGCCGCTGGCGGGTGGCCGGCACCGACCTCGTCATCGCTCTGAGCGCGCCGACGCCGAGCGGGCACGGCGTGCCCGTGGACGTCTACGGCATGGGGATGGATGCCCTGGTCGCCGCCGCGCCGCACCTGGCCGGACGCACCGCCGAGGACCTCCCCCAGCGCGAGATGCACCGCGAGCTCGGGCGCCACCGCGGCTACCTCCACCCCTACCGGTGGACCTCGCTGGGCCTCGCGCTCGTCGAGGCCATGACCGCCGGCTGCCCCGTGCTAGCCCTCGCCGCGACCGCGGCGCCGGAGTCCGTGCCGGCCGCCGCGGGCGCGCTGTCCAACGACCCGCGCGTCCTCGCCGAGACCGCCCACCGGTGGCTGGCCGACCCCGCGGAGGCCGCCGAGCGCGGCGCCGCGGCCCGTGAGCACGCCCTGGTCCGCTTCGGCATCGACCGCTTCCTCACCGACCTCGACCACCTCCTGGAGGACACCGTGCAGGGACACCGATGAGGATCGCGATGGTCTCCGAGCACGCCAGCCCGCTGGCCGCGCTCGGCGGCGTGGACGCTGGCGGGCAGAACGTGCACGTCGCCGCGCTCGCGAGCGCGCTCGCCGACCGCGGCCACGACGTGGAGGTCTTCACCCGCCGCGACGACCCGGCGCAGCCGGAGCGGGTGACGATGCACCCCGGCGTCGACGTGGTCCACGTCGCCGCCGGGCCGGCGAAGGCGCTGCCCAAGGACGACCTCCTGGCGTGGATGCCCGCCTTCGCCGCCGACCTCACCCGGCGCTGGTCGGACCCGGACCGGCGACCGGACGTGGTCCACGCCCACTTCTGGATGTCAGGGGTGGCCGCGCTCGAGGCCGGCCGGGCCACCGGGGTGCCCGTCGCGGTGACCTTCCACGCCCTCGGCAGCGTCAAGCGCCGCCACCAGGGCGACTACGACTCCTCGCCGCCCCAGCGCGTGCGCCTCGAGGCCGCGCTGGCCCGCGACGTGGACCTCGTGGTGGCGACCTGCACCGACGAGGTCGGCGAGCTCGTCGACCTCGTGCGCGGCGACGGCCCGCGCGCCGACGGCGCCGGCAGGGCTCGTCGCGCCGACGCCGACCCGTTCGAGCACCTCACGGACGACGCGCTGGCGCCGCTGCGCGTGGTGCCCTGCGGCGTCGACGTCGAGCACTTCCGCCCCGACGGCCCGCGCGCCCTGCCGACCCCGGACCCCGCCAGCGGGCTGAGCCACCGCCTCGTGAGCGTCTCGCGGCTCGTGGAGCGCAAGGGCGTCGACGCCGTCGTGCGCGCGCTGCCCGTGCTCGACGGCGTCGAGCTGGTGGTCGTCGGCGGTGGGGCCCGCGAGCACCTCGACCGGGACCCCGAGGCCGTGCGCCTGAGGGCGCTCGCCGACGACCTCGGGGTGGGAGAGCGTGTCCACCTCGTGGGTCGCGTCGACCACGACGACCTGCCGGCGGTGCTGCGCAGCGCCGACGTCGTGGTCGCGACCCCCTGGTACGAGCCGTTCGGCATCGTCCCGCTCGAGGCCATGGCGTGCGGCGTGCCCGTGGTGGGCAGCGCCGTCGGCGGGCTCCTCGACACCGTCGCACCCGGGGTGACCGGCGACCTGGTGCCGGCGCGCGACCCGGCGGCGCTGGCCGCGGCGCTGACCCCCCTGCTCGAGGACGAGGCTCTGGCGACGCGCTACGGACGGGCTGCGCGGGCCCGCGTCGTCGAGCGTTTCGGCTGGGACCAGGTGGCCGCCGCGACGGAGGCCGCCTACGCCGAGATGCTCGCCCGACGGGCTGCCGCGACCGCTCCGCAGCACCACGCCTCGTCGGCGAGGGCCCACCGATGAGCGCCGACCAGGACGCGACGACGCCCGACGCCCGGCCCGGACCGGCGTCCGCGTGGCTCAGCGGTCACGCCGACGAGCTGCGCACCGTCGTCGACCAGCTCGTCGGCGACGGTGACCGGATCGACGCGTGGGGCGCTCACCTGGGGACGGTCCTCGCCGGCGGCGGCCGGCTGCTGACGGCCGGGAACGGGGGCAGCGCCGCCGAGGCCCAGCACCTCACGGCGGAGCTGGTCGGCCGGTTCGTCGGTGAGCGCCGGCCGCTGTCGGCGATCGCGCTGCACGCCGACACCTCCTCGGTCACCGCGGTCGCCAACGACTACGGCGCCCGCGAGGTCTTCGCCCGCGGCGTCACCGCCCACGGGCGCCCCGGCGACGTGCTGCTCCTGCTCTCCGCGAGCGGCCGCAGCGAGAACGTCCTCGCCGCCGCGGCAGCCGCCCGGCAGGCGGGGCTGACGGTCTGGTCCCTCACCGGCCCGGGTCCCAACCCGCTGGGTGAGGTCAGCGACGACGCCGTGTGCCTCGTCGCGCCGACCACCTCGGCGGTCCAGGAGGGCCACCTCGTCGCGGTCCACGCGCTGTGCGCGGCGGTGGACGCACGCGTGCGCGCTCTCGACGCCGCCGGGACGGGCACGCCCGCGTCCACCGGTCCCGCGCGCAGCACCACCGTCACGACCACCGCCCGGACCGCCGACGTCACGACCGACAGCGCGGACGTCGGCGCGACACGGACCGGCGAGGGCGCTCGCGCCCCCGGGGAGCAGCGCGGCGAGGACCCACGGCCCCGGGCCTCGTCGGCCCCGGGCCCCGTGGGCACCCGCGCCGTCCGGCTCGTCGTCGTCGGCGACGTCGTCCTCGACCGTGACGTCCTCGGCACCGCCGAGCGCGTGGCCCCGGACGCCCCGGTGCCCGTCGTCGACGTCGGCGGGACCCGGGAGAGCCCGGGCGGCGCGGGGCTCACCGCGCTGCTGTGCGAGGACGCCGGCGTCAGCGTCACGCTCGTGGCCCCGCTCGCCGACGACGAGGCCGGCGCCCGCCTGCGCACCGCTCTGGAGACGGGGGGCGTGGGCGTCCACGCGCTGGGCCACGACGGCGCGACGCGCACCAAGACGCGCGTGCGCGTGGCTGGTCAGTCGCTCGTGCGCCTCGACGACGGGGGCAGCGGTGCCCCGCTCGCCGTGGACGCCGCCGCGCTGGGACGCACGCTGGAGGGCGCCGACGTGGTGCTCGTCAGCGACTACGGCGCCGGCACCACCCACGAGCCCGCCGTGCGCGCCGCGCTCGAGCGCTCGGCGGCGCGCGTGCCCGTGGTGTGGGACCCCCACCCGCGCGGTGGTGAGCCCGTGGCCGGCTGCGCCCTGGTCACCCCCAACGCCGCCGAAGCCGTCCGGGCCCTCGGGGACGCGGCGACGCAGCCGCAGCAGACGTGCACGGCGCTGCGCCGCCGGTGGGCAGCCGGCGCGGTGGCCGTGACGGCCGGGGCCCGCGGGGCCTTCGTGGCCCGCGCGACGCCGTCGTCGCGCACGCTCGACGCCACCGACGCCACCGACGCCACCGACGCGGCCCTGTACGTGCCCGCGCCTCCCGTCGCGTCCGGCGACCCGGCCGGGGCCGGGGACCGCTTCGCCGCGAGCGCCGCGATCGCGCTCGCCCGCGGCGCCGACCCCGCGAGCGCCGTCGCGGTCGCCGTGGACGCCGCGTCGGCGTGGGTGGACGCCGGTGGGGCCAGCGGGTGGCGCGAACGGGTCCGCCGTGCCAGCAGGAGCGATCAGGACGCGGCCCCCACCGCGAGCGCCGGCGACCCGTCGCCCGGCGGCGAGGGGCGGGCAGCCCTGGCCCTCGCGGACCGGGTGCGCGCCACCGGCGGCGCGCTCGTGGCCACCGGCGGCTGCTTCGACGTGCTGCACGCCGGCCACGTGACGATGCTCGACGGCGCGGCCCGCCTCGGGGACGCCCTCGTGGTGCTGCTCAACTCCGACGCCTCGGTGCGCCGTCTCAAGGGCCCGGGGAGGCCGGTGAACACCGCGGCCGACCGCGCCGAGGTGCTCCTCGCGCTCGGCAGCGTCGACGCCGTGCTCGTCTTCGACGAGGACGACCCGCGCGACGCGCTGGACGGTCTGCGACCCCACGTGTGGGTCAAGGGCGGCGACTACGCGCTCGCCGACCTGCCCGAGGCCCCGCTGGTGCGCGGCTGGGGCGGCGAGGTCGTCCTCCTGCCCCACCTGGCGGGCCGCTCCACCACGTCCACGCTGGCGCGCGGCGCCGCGTCGGCGCTCCCACCCGACCACGACCTCACGGAGGCACCCGCATGACCACCCCCGAGCACGACGCCCTGACCGACCTCGGCCTGGAGCCCGCCCGCGAGCTGGGCACCGTCTACGTCACCGGCGGCTCGTCGGGCCTGGGCGCCGCGGTCGTCGAGGTGGTCACCGCCCTCGGGGGGACCGCTGCCGTCATCGACCGCGACGCCCCGCCCGCCGGTGGCCCGCACGCGATCGCCGACGTCTCCGACGCCGGCGCCGTCGAGGCGGCGGTCGCCTCCCTCGTGGAGCAGGTCGGCCCGCCCACCGCGCTGCTCACCGCCGCGGGCACCGACGCCGTCGGGCGCCTGGAGGACGTGGGCGCCGCAGCATGGGAGAAGGTCATCGGCGTCAACCTCGTCGGTACCGCGGCCGCGGTGCGCGCCTGCCTGCCCTACCTGGTGGAGGCCCGCGGCACCGTGGTGACCGTCAGCTCCTCGCTCGGCCTGCGGGCGGCCTCGGACGCGAGCGCCTACTGCGCCTCGAAGTTCGGCGTCGTCGGCCTCACGCGGGCGCTGCAGCTGGAGCTGGCCGGCCGGGTGGGCGTGACGATGCTCGTGCCCGCGGGCATGCGCACCGCGTTCTTCGACGGGCGCACCGAGCAGTACAAGCCCGGCCCCGACGCCGCGCTCATGGACCCCCGCCAGGTGGCGCGCTCCGTGGTGCACGCCCTGCGCCAGCCGGTCGGCACCGAGGTCCGCGAGCTCGTGGTCACCGTCTCCACCGAGCCGTCCTGGCCCTGAGCGACCCGGTGGAGACGCCAGCGGCGTCCGCCCCGGAGAGCGGGCGCACCGTCCTGGCGCTGCGGGCGCTCGGCCTCGGTGACGCCCTGACCGGGGTGCCGGCCCTGCGGGGGCTGCGCCGCGCCCATCCCGGGGCCCGGCTGGTGATCGCCTGCCCGAGCGCGGTGGGGTCCCTGCTGCGCCGCCACGGCGTGGTCGACGACGTCCTCGACGTCAGCGGCCTGGCGCCCCTGGCACCCGACGCCCTGGTGCGTGCGGCGCAGCGCGCGACGCCGGGGCTGCGAGGACGCCTGGAGCGGGGCGTCGACGTCGGCGTCAACCTCCACGGCGACGGGCCGCAGAGCGCCACCGCGCTGGCGGCGCTGGACCCCGTCGTGACGCTCGCGCCTGCGAGCGCCGTCGTCCCCGGAGGCCTCCCCCTCGACCCCGCCGCGCACGAGGTGGACCGCTGGTGCGCCCTGGTGCGCGCCGCCGGTGGCCCCTGCGGCCGCGAGGACCTCGTGCTGCCCGCGCTCGCGCGCCTCCGGGAGGAGGCGGCGCCGGCGGAGCGCGTGGTGGTGCTGCACCCGGGAGCGGCGTCGGGCTCGCGGCGGTGGCCGGCGCCGCGCTGGGCCGCGCTCGCCGAGCACCTCGTGGCCGCCGGCGAGCGCGTGGTCGTCACCGGAACGCCGGCCGAGGGGCCGCTGTGCGCCGCCGTCACCGCTCGCGCCGGCGAGGACTGGTGCGGGCGCCTCGACCTCCCCGGGCTCACCGAGGTGGTGGCCGCCGCGGCGCTGCTGGTCTGCGGGGACACCGGCGTCGCGCACGTCGCCACCGCGGCGCGCACCCCCTCGGTGCTGCTCTTCGGGCCCACGCCGCCGTCGCGGTGGGGGCCGGCGATCGACACCGACGCTCACGCGGTGCTGTGGCCGGTCGACGACGCGGACGCGGCGCCGCCCGGTGGCGGCGGCGACCCCCACGGCGACGCGGTGGACCCGGTGCTGGAGCGCATCACCGTGGCGGACGTGGTGTCCGCCGTGGCGTCGCTGGCCGCCCGGGGCTGAGCACCGGCGCTGGGCGCCGGCCTGGCGGAGCAGCGCTGGAGCGGCGGC
>JARIBR010000309.1 GCA_029258695.1 Quadrisphaera sp. | reverse complement strand
CGTCGCTCGAGCCGCTCCCGCCGGCGCCGCCGAGGAAGGCCTCGACGGCGACCACGGCCAGCGCCGCGTTGGAGGCCTGGTGGCGGCCGTGGACGGGCAGCAGCACGTCGTCGAAGCGGGTGCGCAGACCCTGGATGGACAGCAGCGAGCCCCCGACGGCCACGGTGCGGGCGACGACCCCGAAGTCCACGCCCTCGCGCACCGTCGGCGAGTCCGCCCGCACCGCCGCGGAGAGCACCGCGTCGGCCACCTCGTCGGGCTGCGCGGCCATCACCGTCACCGCACCGGGCTTGACGATGCCGGCCTTCTCGGCGCCGATCTCCTCGAGGGAGTCGCCCAGGACGTCGGTGTGGTCCCACGAGACGGGCGTGACGACGGCGACCGCGGGCGCGACGACGTTGGTGGCGTCCCACGTCCCGCCCAGGCCCACCTCGACCACCATGACGTCCACGGGGGCGTCGGCGAAGGCGGCGAAGGCCAGGACGGTGAGCACCTCGAAGTACGTCAGGGGCACCTGCCCCGCGGAGCGCAGCCGGCCGTCGACCATCTCGACGTAGGGCGCGACGTCCTCGTAGGCGGCGACGAAGGCCTCGTCGGCCAGCGGCTCGCCGTCGATGGCGATGCGCTCGGTGACGCTGGTCAGGTGCGGGGACGTCAGGCGCCCGGTGCGCAGGTTCATCTCGCGCAGCATCCGCTCGACGTAGCGCACGGTAGAGGTCTTGCCATTGGTGCCCGCGACGTGGATGACCGGCGCGGCCCGGTGCGGGTCGCCGAGCAGGGCGAGCGCCTCGGCGACGGGCTCCAGGCGCGGCTGCATCCGGTCCTCGGGGGTGCGGGCGAGCAGCTCGGCGTGGACGGCGCGCAGCGCGGACGCGGGGTCGGTGGGGGGCACCCCCCCATGGTCGCCGATCAATGCCGACCGGCGCGACCCCTACCGCTGACGCCAGCCGGCCGAGCGGGGACCTCGCGCGACGCCAGCCGGCCGAGCGGGGACCTCGCGCGACGTCAGCCGGCCGAGCGGGGACCTCGCGCGACGCCCTTGGGCGTGTCGCACGCACCAGGTCCCCGCTCGGCGGAGCGGCGTGCGGGCGAACGGCCCCGAGCGACCGATCCCGCGGCCCAGCGGCCCCGGCGCCCCGGATCGTCCGGTCAGCGGGCGGCGCGCCCCGTGACCAGGAGGTCGAGCCGGTGGAGCGACTCGGTGTTGCGCGCGTCGGCGCCGCGCCGGCGCACCGGGCCGGGCACCAGGTGCCCGATCCCCGCCGGGGCGTCCTCGTCCAGGCGGACCAGCGTCGCGCCGGCGTGCGCGGGCTCCAGCGTGAGGGTCACCCGCGCCTCGCCGGCCGGCCACCCGCGCGCGGTGAGCTCGAGCCGGTGACCGACGTCGCACCCCTCGACGGACGTGGTGTCGTCGACGAGCAGCGGCCACAGGCCCGAGGAGTGGTGCAGGCGGGCGCCCGGGGCCGGCCACGCGTCGTCGACCGCGCGCATGCGCACGGCTCCCACCACCCACAGCGGGTAGAGCCACCCGTCGGCGAGGACCGCCCAGACGTCCTGCGTGCTGGCGGCGACAACCCGGTGGGCTCCCATCGCCCCTGTGTACCCGCCCGCCCGGGCCGCGGACGCACCAGCCCCGGCCGGCGGGTGGATACCCTCCCCGGCGACGGCGGGGGACTGCCTCCGCCGGACCGTGGTCCACGAAGCACGAGGAGCGACGATGGCCGGCGCGCCCCCGAGCAGCACCGAGGACCCGGGATCGTCCTCGCCGTCCACCCGCGCGCCGGCCGGCCCCGCGGCCGCGAGCACGGGGCTGCCCACGGACGTGCACCTGCCCGACGGGTCCGCCCGGCTGCGGCGCGCCACCATCGAGGACGTCCCCGCCGTCGTCGCGCTGCTCGCCAAGGACCACGTCGCGAGCCGCCGCGAGCACGCCGGCGACCCGGGCGCCATGGCGGACTATCTCCGGGCCTTCGCCGCCGTGGACGCCGACCCGGCCCACGACCTCGTCGTCGCCGTGGTCGGCGGCGAGGTCGTGGCGACCCTGCAGGTCTCCTACCTCCCCGGGCTCTCGCGGCGCGGGGCGCTGCGGGCGCAGGTGGAAGGGGTACGGGTGGCGCCGGCGCTGCGCTCGGGCGGGCTCGGCGCGGCGATGATGGACTGGGTGGTCGACCAGGCCCGATGGCGCGGCTGCGCGCTGGTGCAGCTCACCACGGACGCCTCGCGCACCGACGCCCACCGCTTCTACGAGCGGCTCGGGTTCACCGCCAGCCACCGGGGCTTCAAGCTGCTCCTCTGAGCGACGGCGGCGGTGACGCGCCCCGCGCCGACCTCAGCGCCGCTCCACCGCGACGGCCACGGCGTCGACGTCGTCGGCGCTGACCTCCACGGACTGCGCGAGGGTCTGCTCGGCGATGCGCCCACGGTGCTCCAGCGCCCGGTCGTGGTCGGCGCGCGGGACCGTGAGCGTCAGCGCGACCCGGTCGCCCACGGCGAGCCCGGCGGCCTTGCGGGCGTCCTGCACGGCCCGGACCACGTCGGCGGCCCAGCCGGCGGACGCCAGCTCGTCGGTCACCTCGGTGGCGAGGACCACGAACCCGCCGCCGGGCAGCGTCGCGACCACCTGGCCCTCGCCGGCGCCGGTAGCCTCGGTGACGAGCTCGTACTCTCCCGGCTCCAGCGCCACTCCCCCGGCGGAGAGGACGCCCGCCTCGTCGAGCGACCAGTCACCTGTGCGCGCGGCCTGGATGCAGGTCTGCACCTCCCGCCCGAGACGCGGGCCGGCGGCGCGGGCGTTGACGCTCAGGCGCTGGGTGATGCCGTAGCGCCCCGCGGCGTCGTCGGCGGAGTCGAGGTCCACGAGGGCGACCTCGCGGACGTTGACCTGGTCCGCGACGAGCGCGACGAGCGGTCGTAGCCGCTGCGCGCCGGGCGCCGCGACCGTCAGCGTCGAGAGCGGCTGGCGCACCCGCAGACCGTTGGC
Source organism: Quadrisphaera sp. (assembly GCA_029258695.1). Next base: position 791 of record JARIBR010000309.1, on the reverse strand, counting down.
CTTGCGCAGCGCGAGCGCCGCGGAGGACACCGCCCGGACGGTGCCCATGTCCTCGACGAGGGTCCGCGTGGCCTCGTCGCCGGGCAGGGACGCGGGGTCCGGCCACGGCGCGAGGTGCACGCTGCGCCCTCCGGTGAGACCCCGCCAGACCTCCTCCGTGGTCAGCGGCGCCAGCGGGGCGCTCACCCGGCAGACCACCTCGAGGACGGTGTGCAGCGTGTCGACGGCGGCCCGGGCGTCGTCGTCGTTGCCCCAGAAGCGCTCGCGGGAGCGCCGGACGTACCAGTTGGTCAGACCGTCGAGGAAGACCCGCACGCTCTCGCAGGCCCCCGCGAGGTCGAGGGCGTCCATCGCGGCGGTGACGTCCTCGACGAGCGCGCGGGTCTGCCCGAGGACGTAGCGGTCGAGCGTGTGGGTCGAGCCGGTGCGCCAGCGCCCGGTGTACCCGCGCCCGCCCTCGCCGTCGGCCCCCTCGGTCTGCATGGCGCCGGCGTACAGGGCGAGGAAGGACCACGCGCTCCACAGCGGGAGCAGCACCTGGCGCACCCCGTCGCGGATGCCCGCCTCGGTGGTGACGAGGTTGCCGCCGCGCAGCACGGGCGAGGACATGAGGAACCAGCGCATCGCGTCGGCCCCGTCGCGGGCGAAGACCTCGCCGACGTCGGGGTAGTTGCGCAGGCTCTTGCTCATCTTGCGCCCGTCCTCGCCGAGCACGATCCCGTGGACCAGCGCGCTGGTGAACGCCGGGCGGTCGAACAGCGCGGTGGCGAGGACGTGCATCGTGTAGAACC
>JARIBR010000194.1 GCA_029258695.1 Quadrisphaera sp. | reverse complement strand
GGCGTACCAGGGCCGCTCGTCGGGGCGCGTGCGCGCGTTCGCCCTCTACGGGGACACGACGGGGGAGTCCGACGAGTTCGGCCTGCCCGTGCGCTACCCGTGGGCCCAGGACTACCGCGGCTCCGCGGCGGTGCTCTACGGCCACACGCCCGTCCCGGAGACGGAGTGGGTGAACAACACGATGTGCCTGGACACCGGGTGCGTCTTCGGCGGGCGGCTCTCGGCGTTGCGCTACCCCGAGCGCGAGGTCGTCGCGGTCGACGCCCACCAGGTCTGGAGCGAGCCGGTGCGCCCGCTGCGCCCCGCCGAGCCCGAGCGGGCCGACGGCGTGCTCCACCTGTCCGACGTCATCGGTCGCCGGGCGGTGCAGACCACCCACGGCGGCGTGGTCACCATCGCGGAGGAGCAGAGCGCCGGCGCCCTGGAGGTGATGAGCCGCTTCGCGCTGCCGCCGGCGCACCTGCTGTGGCTGCCCCCGACGATGGCCCCGGCGCCCACGTCCCAGCGGGACGGGGTGCTCGAGCACCCGACGTCAGCGTTCGAGGCCTACCGGCTCGACGGTGTGTCGGAGGTGGTGTGCCAGGAGAAGCACATGGGCTCGCGAGCCGTGGTGCTGGTGCGCCGCGATCCGGACGCGCCCACGGGCAGCGGTGACGGGTCGTCGACCGCTCCGGGCGCGGGGCCGGGCGCGGTCCACACCCGCACGGGGCGCTCGTTCTTCGACGCGGCCACGACGGTGACGCTGCTGGGCCGGGTGCGCGCGGCGGCCGGGGCGGCCGGGCTGTGGGATGAGCTGGGCACCGACTGGCTGCTGCTCGACGCCGAGCTGCTGCCGTGGAGCGCCAAGGCCGAGGGGCTGGTCAAGGAGCGGTACGCCAGCGTCGGCGCCGCTGCCCGCGCCGCGCTGCCGGCGGCGCTCGGCGTGCTGGACGCTGTCGCGGCGCGCGGGCTCGACGTCGCGGCGCTGCGCGAGCGCACCGCGGCCCGCGAGCGTGACGCGGCGGCGTTCACCGACGCCTACCGGCGCTACGTGGCCCCGACGCACGGGCTCGACGGGGTGAGCCTCGCGCCCTTCGCCGTGCTGGCCAGCGCCGGCGCGTCGCACGCCGGGAGGGACCACCTGTGGCACCTGGGCCTCGCGGACCGGCTCGTCGAGGCCGACCCCTCGCTGTTCACCCCGACCCGGCGGCTCGAGGTGGACACCGGCGACGAGGCGTCGACGACGTCCGGCACGCGCTGGTGGGAGGAGCTGACGGCCGGCGGGGGAGAGGGCATGGTCGTCAAGCCCCTCGCCGGTCTGCTCACGACGAAGCCCCGTCGCAGCGGCGGCCGGGTCCTCGTCCAGCCCGGCCTGAAGGTGCGCGGGCCCGACTACCTGCGGATGGTCTACGGCCCCGACTACCTGGAGTCCGCGACTCTTGAGCGGCTGCGCTCGCGTCAGCTGGGCCGCAAGCGCTCTCTGGCGCAGCGCGAGCACGCCCTGGGGCTCGAGGCCATCGAGCGGGTCGTCGCCGGTGAGCCGCTGTGGCGCGTGCACGAGGCGGTGTTCGCGGTGCTGGCGGCGGAGTCGGAGCCGGTCGACCCGCGGCTGTGACCTCGCCGCGGCGCAGGCCGCCTCGCGGCGTGGCCATGGACGTGCACGCCGCGTCGCTGCGCCGGCGTGTCGCTCCGCGGGGTGGCGCCGTGCACGTCCGTTGCTGCGCCGGTGTGCTCGCCGACCCCTCGACCGCGCGCCCTCCCTCCCTCTCGCTCCATGGCGGCGAGGCCGCCCGCGGGCCCGGTGATCATGGTCGATCTGCCCCTTCACGGGGCCTCAGAGGGAGATCCCCCATGATCACCGGAGGTGGAGGGGGTGAAGCACCATGATCACCGGCGTCGGGAGGGATCCAGCAGCATGATCGTCGGCGCCATAGGAGCAGAGCCGTGCACGCACGGGGCGACCGGGTGGCTGCGGGAGGCTGGCCGAACGGGTGCGCGCGGTCCGCTACCCTGGCGTGTCTTCATGTGAACGGCGCGAGCCCTCTCCTCGCGGGCGTTCACCCGAAGGACCAGGACGCCGCCGCGACCCACCGCGCGCCGAGCTGGTCCACCTCGACTCACCAGGAGCACCGCACGTGGCTGTCAAGATCCGACTCAAGCGCCTCGGCAAGATGCGCGCCCCGTACTACCGCATCGTCGTCGCCGACTCGCGCACCAAGCGCGACGGCCGCGCGATCGAGGAGATCGGCAAGTACCACCCCACCGAGGAGCCGTCGTTCATCGAGGTGAACAGCGAGCGCGCGCAGTACTGGCTCGGTGTGGGCGCACAGCCGACCGAGCAGGTCGCCGCGATCCTCAAGATCACCGGTGACTGGCAGACCCACCGCGGTGAGCCCGGTGGCGAGGGCACCCTCAAGGTGAAGGAGCCCAAGACCCCGGTCGCCGCTCCCGACGCGAGCGCGGGCACCACGCCGGCGAAGGCCGCTGGCACGAGCGCGCCGACGGCCGCTCCCGCCACGGCGGACACCTCGACCGAGGAGACCGCCGCGGCGAGCGCAGCGGCGGACGAGCCGGCGCCGACCTCTTCCGAGGAGGTCACCCCCACCCCTGCCGCCGACGCGCAGGCGGCCGTCGCGCAGGCGCCGGAGGGTACCGACGAGCAGGCCGAGGCCGGTTCCGCCGGCACCAGCGCCTGATCCCTGCCGATGGTGAGCACCGCCGTGCTGGCTGACGCCCTCGACCACCTCGTGCGCGGCATCGTCGACCACCCCGACGACGTCGCCATCGCGGTGGTGCCCGGGCGCCGCGGCGAGACCCTGCAGGTCCGGGTGAACCCCGAGGACCTGGGCCGCGTCATCGGGCGCGGTGGCCGCACGGCCAGGGCGCTGCGCACCGTCATGGAAGCGCTCGCCGACGGCACCGACGTGCGCGTCGACGTCGTCGACGTCGACCGGCCGCGGCGCTGAGCACCCGGTCGGTCGTGGCTGTCCCGGGCGTACCAGCCGGTGGGGGCGAGCCGGGTCTCCTGACCGGCCCGTGCGCATGAGCGCCCCGGACGACGCCGTGGTCGTCGCTCGCGTCGGCCGACCCCAGGGCGTGCGCGGCGAGGTCACCGTCGAGGTGCGCACCGACGCACCCGACCGACGGCTCGTCCCCGGCGCGGAGCTGCTGACCGATCCCGACGTCGGCCGGCTGACCATCGCCTCGTCGCGCCAGCAGGGCGGCACGACCGTCCTGCGCCTCGACGGCGTCGAGGACCGTGACGGCGCCGAGGCGCTCCGCGGGGTCCTGCTCCTCACCGCCGAGCCCCTCCAGCACGACGAGGACGCCGACGACTGGGCCCTCGCGGACCTGGTGGGGCTGCGGGTGGAGCTCGAGGACGGCACGCCCGCCGGGACGCTCGTGGGCCTCGACCCGTCGCCGGCCCACGACCTCCTCGTCGTCGAGCAGCCGTCGGGGCGGCGCGCCCTGGTCCCGTTCGTGCGCGCCCTCGTGCCGGTCGTGGACGTCCTCGGCGGCCGCGTGGTCGTGACGCCCCCGGGCGGCCTCCTCGAGGTGGCCCCCGAGCACGTCGCCGCTGACGACGCCGCGCGCCCCGATCGCGCCCCGGAGGCCTGAGCGGTGCGCGTCGACGTCATCACGATCTTCCCCGAGTACCTGGCACCGCTCGACCTCTCCATCGTCGGCCGCGCCCGACGATCGGGCCTGGTGGACGTCCGCGTCCAAGACCTGCGCGATGCGACCACCGACCGCCACCGCACCGTCGACGACACCCCCGCCGGCGGGGGCGCGGGCATGGTGATGCGTCCGGAGCCGTGGGGGGCGACCCTCGACGCCGTGGTGGCCGACGGGCGCACGACGGTCCAACCCGGCGCGCTGCCGCACCTGCTCGTGCCCTCGCCCGCGGGGGCGCCGCTGACCCAGGACACGGCGGCCGCTCTCGCGGTCCAGGACTGGCTGGTGATCGCCTGTGGTCGCTACGAGGGCATCGACGAGCGCGTGCTCGACGAGGCTGCGGAGAGCGGGCAGTTCTCCGCGGTGACACCCGTGAGCCTCGGCGACTACGTCCTGTGCGGTGGCGAGGTCGCGGCCCTGGCCATCGTCGAGGCCGTCGTGCGGCTCCTGCCCGGGGTCCTCGGCAACCCGGCGTCGGTGGTGGAGGAGTCCCACAGCGACGGGCTGCTCGAGCACCCGACGTACACCCGCCCAGCCGTGTGGCGAGGCCGCGAGGTCCCCGCCACGCTGATGTCCGGCGACCACGCCCGGATCGCCCGCTGGCGCCGGGACCGGGCGCTGGAGCGCACCGCCGCCCGCCGGCCCGACCTCCTGCAGGCCCTGCCGCCCGGTGCGCTGGACCCCGCAGACCGTGCGGCGCTCGAGCGCGCCGGCTGGGACGCCGGGGAGCACGACGCCGCTGTGGCACACTAGGCCGCTGCTGGGCCAGCACCGCCCCTGCCTCGGGGGGAGAGCGGTGACCATGGCCAGGGCACCGAGGCACCACCCAGACCGACACACCCCGTCGAGGGCGCGACAGCGTCCGATGAGCAGTGCGCGCGACCCGAGGCGCGCCACGGAGCGGAACAGCCATGCAGAAGTTCGACGAGATCGACGCAGCCTCGCTGCGCACCGACGTCCCGGCGTTCGCCGCCGGCGACACCGTCAAGGTGCACGTGAAGGTCGTCGAGGGCACCCGTGCCCGTGTCCAGATCTTCCAGGGCGCCGTCATCCGCCGCTCCGGTGGCGGGGTTCGTGAGACGTTCACCGCCCGCAAGGTGAGCTTCGGCGTCGGTGTCGAGCGCACCTTCCCGGTGCACTCCCCGGCGATCGACCACATCGAGGTCGTCACCCGCGGCGACGTGCGACGCGCCAAGCTCTACTACCTCCGTGACCTGCGCGGCAAGGCTGCCAAGATCAAGGAGAAGCGGGGCCAGCGCCCGGCCTGAGCGCCGGTCCACCCCTCGGGGAGCAGCACGGGCCACCACTCGCGGCGCCCGTCCTCCCCTGGCCGCGGAACGACAGATGAGGAACGTCGTTGTCCCACGCCGAGCCGCACGGGTCCTCCGCCGAGCAGGGCCACGGCTCTGGGCGCTCGGGACCGTGGGCGGCGCTGCGCGAGGCGGTCATCGTCATCGCCGCGGCGCTCGTCCTGTCCTTCCTCGTGAAGACGTTCCTGGCGCAGGCGTTCTACATCCCGTCGGAGTCCATGGAGACCACCCTCGAGCCCGGTGACCGGGTGGTGGTCAGCCTGCTCACGCCCGGCCCCTTCGACCTCGAGCGCGGGGACGTGGTGGTCTTCTCCGACCCCGGCCAGTGGCTGCCCCCGGAGGTGCCGGCGCGACGGGGCGTCGTGCAGGGCGCCGCCGTCGACGCCCTGCAGTTCGTCGGGATCCTCCCGCGCGACGCCGGCGGGCACCTCATCAAGCGCGTCATCGGGCTGCCGGGGGACCGCGTGGAGTGCTGCGACGCCGACGGGCGGCTGCAGGTCAACGGCGTCAGCATCGACGAGACCCCCTACCTGTACCCGGGTGACGCGCCGTCGGACGCGCCGCAGGGCGGAGCGTTCGACGTCACCGTGCCCCCCGCGTCGCTCTGGGTGATGGGCGACCATCGCGCCGCCTCCCAGGACTCCCGCTGGCACACGAACCAGCCCGGTGGCGGTGCGGTGCCGGTCTCCGAGGTGGTCGGCAAGGCCGACGTCATCGTGTGGCCGTTCTCCCGGTGGTCGACCCTCTCCGGGCACGATGACGTGTTCGCCGACGTCCCCGCTGGGGCGCCGGGCTACGGGGCCTCCGGCCAGCGCGAGGCGGCCCTGAGCGGCAGCGGCTCCTGAGCGGGGCCGCGCCGACCCTGCGCCTCGAGCGCTCGCTGCTGCGCGCGGGGCACCGGGTGGTCGCCGGGGTCGACGAGGTGGGGCGCGGTGCGCTGGCAGGCCCGGTGACCGTGGGCGTGGTGCTCATCACCGCTGCCACGCCGACGGGGCCGCGCGGGCTGCGCGACTCGAAGGACCTGCGCCCCGCGGCCCGCGAGCGGCTGGCCCCGTTCCTGCGCCGGTGGGCGTACGCCAGCGGCGTGGGGCACGCCGAGGCCGACGAGGTCGACGCCCTCGGGGTGACGCAGGCGCTGCGCCTGGCGGCGGAGCGCGCGATGGCGGCCGCAGGACGGTTCGCCGACGCGGTGGTCCTCGACGGCGGCCATGACTACCTCACGCGGTCCGAGCCGCCGCCGTCGTCGCGTCGTCCGCCAGGGGTGGTCGGGGCTGGTCCCGCCGTGGTGACCAGGGTGCGCGCCGACGCCACCTGCACGGCCGTGGCCGCGGCGAGCGTGCTGGCCAAGACCGAGCGCGACGCCCTCATGGCCGCGCGCGGCGTCGCCGTGCCCCACTACCGGTGGGCCTCCAACGCGGGCTACGGTGCGCCGGCCCACCTCTCGGGCCTGCGGGAGCACGGCCCCTGCCCGCAGCACCGCCTCACGTGGGCGCTGCCCTCCTCGACCGCTCGCCCGCTCCCGGGCCCGACGCCGCGACGTCGTGCGGTGCCGCTGGGCGCGGCGGTGCATGATGGTCGTGATGAGCGCTGAGGACCTGGAGGACTACGAGACCGAGGCGGAGCTGGCCCTCTACCGCGAGTACCGCGACGTCGTCTCCCTGTTCACCTACGTGGTCGAGACCGAGCGACGGTTCTACCTGGCCAACAGCGTCGACCTGCGCCCCCGGTCGTCCGACGGCGAGGTGTGGTTCGAGCTGACGCTCGCCGACGCGTGGGTCTGGGACGTCTACCGCTCGGCGCGGTTCGTGCGGTCGGTGCGGGTCGTGACCTTCAAGGACGTCAACGTCGAGGAGCTGGCTCCCTCCGACCTCGAGGTCCCGGACCGCTAGGCCGCGCCGCACACCACCACACCGTCCGGTCGTCCACAGGTGGGCACGGCGTGAGGGCCGGCGTCCACAGCCTTCCCGCGCCGGCGCGGCCAGCCGGGGGCCAGCCCGCAGGGTGGTCGCCGGAGGTGGTCACCGTGGTGGTGGAGAGCAGGAACGCGCTGGGGGCCCGGGGCGAGCAGATCGCCGTGGAGCACCTGCAGGCGTGCGGTCTGCAGGTGCTCGAGCGGAACTGGCGCTGCCGGGCCGGGGAGATCGACGTCGTGGCTCGCGACGGCGACGTCCTGGTCGCGGTCGAGGTGAAGACGCGGCGCTCGTCAGCGGCTGGTCACCCGCTCGAGGCCGTCACGCCCGCGAAGGTCGCGCGGCTGCGAGGGCTCATGGCCCGCTGGCTGGCAGAGCACGACGAGCGGGCGAGCGACGTCCGCATCGACGCCGTCGCCGTGCGCTGTGCCGGCTCCGGCGACGCCGCCGAGGTGGAGCACGTGCGGAGCGTGGGCTGGTGAGCCTCGGACGCTCCCGCGCCGTCGCCCTGTCCGGGCTCACCGGTCACGTCGTGGACGTCGAGGCCGACGTGGCGACGGGGCTGCCGGCCTTCGTCCTCGTCGGCCTGCCGGACACGGCCCTGGGGGAGGCGCGCGACCGCGTGCGGGCAGCGCTGGGCAACGTCGGCGCCCCCCTGCCCGCGCGGCGCATCACCGTGAACCTCTCACCGGCGTCCCTGCCCAAGGGCGGCGCCACCTTCGACGTCGCGGTCGCCGTCGCCATCCTCGCCGCGAGCGGAGGAGTGGTCGCGGCCTCGGCGGCGCGCACCGTCCACCTCGGCGAGCTGGCCCTGGACGGAGCGGTGCGCCCGGTGGCCGGGGTGCTGCCCGCGGTGGTGGCGGCGGCCCGTGCCGGCACCGAGGTGGTCGTGGTCCCCGCGGAGAACGCCGCGGAGGCACGGCTGGTCCCCGGCGTCGAGGTCGTGGCCGTGGCGGACCTGCGCGAGGTCGTGCTGGCCCACGGCGGTGACGCGTCCGGTCTGCGTGCCGTCCCCGCGGCCAGGACGCGCCGGCGCTCACCGGGGAGCGCTCCGGCTCGCGCCGGTGCCAGCGCCGCGGCCGCCGGTGACCTCGCGGACGTGGTCGGGCAGAGCATGGCCCGCCACGCGGTGGAGGCCGCCGCCGCCGGGGGTCACCACCTGCTGCTCACGGGTCCGCCCGGCGCGGGCAAGACGATGCTCGCCTCCCGGCTGCCGGGGCTCCTCCCGGACCTGACGCCGGACCACGCCCTGGAGGCCACGGCCGTGCACTCGGTGGCGGGCACCTTCGACCCCGAGGTGGGGCTGCTGCGCCGCCCACCGCTGGAGGACCCCCACCACACGGCCACGGCCGCGGCCGTGCTCGGGGGTGGTTCATCGTCGCCGCGACCGGGAGCCGCCTCGCGGGCCCACCGCGGCGTCCTGCTGCTCGACGAGGCACCGGAGTTCGGCTCCCGGGTCCTCGAGGGCCTGCGGCAACCCCTCGAGGACGGCAGCATCATGGTCTCGAGGGCCAGCGGCCAGGTGCGCTACCCCGCCCGCTTCCAGCTCGTCCTCACGGCCAACCCCTGCCCGTGCGGCCACGCCGACGGCAAGGGTCTGGCGTGCACCTGCACGCCGATGATGCGGCGGCGCTACCTCGGCAAGCTGTCGGGGCCGCTGCTGGACCGGATCGACCTCCGGGTCGACGTCGAGCGCGTGGTCGCCTCCGCGGCGCTCGCGCCACCCGAGAGCACGCGGACCGTCGCCGCCCGCGTCGCCCGCGCTCGGACCGCGGCGTCGCAGCGCTGGGCGGGGACCGGCGCCGCGACCAACGGTGAGGTGCCCGCGGCGCTCCTGCGCGGGAGCCACCGGCTGCCGGGCGCCGTCACGGCCGACCTGGAGAGCGCGCTGCGCCAGGGCCGGCTGACGATGCGCGGCTACGACCGGTCCCTGCGCCTGGCGTGGACGCTGGCGGACCTCGACGGCGACGCTCGCCCCGACACCTCCCACGTGCAGCGGGCCGCCGTGTGGCGCCGCGACGAGGTGGCGGCGTGAGCGGCGACGTCCCCGGGGCGACGGGGACGACGGGGGCGACGGGGGTGGCCGGGGTGGCCGGGGTGACCGCGGCGCCCGCCCCGACCTCGGAGGACCGCTGGGCGCGCGCGGCGTGGTCGCGGCTCGTGGAGCCGGGGGAGCGGGTGGGGCACGCCGTCCTGGACCAGCTCGGAGGTCCGGCGGCCCTGCGGCTGGTGCGCACCGGTGACCTCGACGGCGTGCGCTGGTGGCCGACCGAGCAGCTGGCCCGGGTGCGCGAGGCCGTCACCGGGTGGCAGGCGCGCCTGGCCGGTCTCGACGTCGAGCGCGACCTGGAGACCCTCGAGCGCCTGGGCGGCCGCGTGCTGGTGCCCGGGGACGAGGAGTGGCCGGCGGGTCTGGCCGACCTGGGAGCCGCCGGCCCCGCCTGCCTGTGGGTCCGGGGGCCAGCTCACCTGGCCGAGGCCGCGCACGGCTCGGTGGCGCTGGTGGGGGCGCGCGCGGCGACGCCCTACGGCGAGCGGGTGGCGGGTGACCTCGCGGGTGCTTGCGCCCAGCGCGGCAGCGCCGTGGTCTCCGGCGGGGCCTACGGGATCGACGGCGCCGCCCACCGGGGGGCGCTGGCCGCTGCCGGGGCCACGATCGCCGTCCTCGCCGGGGGCGTGGACCGGTTCTACCCCGCCGGGAACCAGCAGCTGCTCGCCGCGATCGCCCGGGACGGCGCCGTGGTCTCCGAGGCACCGCCGGGCTGCGCCCCCACCCGGTGGCGCTTCCTGGCGCGGAACCGGCTGATCGCCGCCACCGCGCACGCCACCGTCGTCGTCGAGGCGGCATGGCGCTCCGGTGCCCTGAGCACCGCGGCGCGCGCCGCTGACCTCGGGCGCCCGGTGGGCGCGGTCCCGGGGCCGGTCACCTCGATGGCGTCGGCGGGCTGCCACCGCCTGGTCCGCGAGGCACGCGCGGTGCTGGTGACCGACCCGGCCGAGGTCTTCGAGCTGCTCGACACCATCGGCACCCCCCAGCAGCCCACGCTGGCGGAGGCGCTGGCCCCCGTAGCGGTGCACGACGGCCTGACGCCCGAGCAGGTGAGGGTCTACGACGCCCTGCCGGTGCGTGCCGCGATGGACGTCGACCGGCTCGTGCCACAGGCGGGTCTGCCGGTCGCCGCCGTGATGGCTGCCCTGGGGTCGCTGTCGCTGCGCGGGCTCGTCGAGCGGTCCGGTGGTGAGCGCTGGCGGCGGCGCGCCCCGTGACGCCATGGGCTCACCGTGGGACGGTGGACCCATGGCCCACGGCGAGAGGGTCGGTGGCAGCGCCGACCGCGACGAGGACGTGCTCGACGACTTCGCCAGCCACCTGGCCCTGGAGCGCTCCCGCTCCCCGCACACCGTGCGCGCCTACCGGTCGGACGCCGCCGCGCTGCTCTCCTTCGTGCGCGCGACCACCGGGTCAGGGCTCGAGGGCGTCACCCTGACGCTCCTCCGGGCGTGGCTCGCGGGCTACGACACCTCCCAGGGCGCCCCGGGGACCGTGGGCGGGCACGCCGCCGTGGGCGCCGGGGGCCGCGACGGGACGTCAGGTGCGGCCCGGTCATCGCTCGCGCGCCGGACCTCCAGCGCCCGCGCCCTCACCGCGTGGGCGGCGGCGACCGCACGCATCCCGGCGGACCCGGCGCTGCGCCTCGCCACGCCGAGGAGAGGGTCCACGCTCCCCACGGTCCTGCGGGCCGACCAGGCCCGGCGCGTCATGGACGCCGCGGCGGCGCGCGCCGACGCCGACGACCCGGTGGCGCTCCGGGATGCAGCAGCGGTCGAGCTCCTGTACGCCACCGGCGCCCGCGTCGCCGAGCTGGCGGGGCTCGACGTCGACGACGTCGACCTCGAGCGTCGCACCGCGCGGGTGCTCGGCAAGGGCGACCGGGAGCGCGTGGTCCCCTTCGGGGTGCCGGCCGCGCGGTCGGTGACCACCTACCTCGACCGCGGCCGACCGCGGCTCGCCGTGGCCTCCAGCGGCGCCGCGCTGCTGCTGGGGGCGCGGGGGGGACGAGTCGGTGTGAGGGCGCTGCGACAGGTCGTCCACGCGGCGTCCACGGCGATCGGCGACGGCGTGGACGTCGGGCCGCACGCGCTGCGCCACAGCGCAGCGACGCATCTTCTCGACGGCGGCGCGGACCTCAGAACCGTCCAGGAGATGCTCGGTCACGCTAGCCTGGCATCCACGCAGGTCTACACGCACGTGTCGGTCGAGCGGCTCCGATCGGGGTTCACCCAGGCGCACCCGCGGGCGTGACGGCCTCGCCGTGCCTGCGCCGCTGCCTCGCCCCCGGTCGCCGTGGTCCACCGAGGCGCGGCGAGAACGAGGCGGCCCCACCCGGAGGTCGTCACCCCAGACGTGGAGGAGCACCGTGGCAGAGCGCCCGAGCCGTGGCCGGTCGTCACCGTCGAGGAAGGCCCCTCTCTCGGAGGAGGCCGCCGAGGAGGCCGCGAGGAACGCTGCGGAGATCGCCGAGCGGTGGGCAGAGTTCAAGTCCACCGGGGACAAGGCGGTCCGCGAGCAGCTGATCATCCACTACGCGCCGCTCGTGAAGTACGTCGCCGGACGTGTCGGGGTGGGGCTGCCCTCGAACGTGGAGCAGGCGGACCTCGTGTCCTACGGCGTCTTCGGGCTCATCGACGCCATCGAGAAGTTCGACCTCGAACGGGCCATCAAGTTCGAGACCTACGCCATCTCCCGCATCCGCGGCGCCATCATCGACGAGCTGCGCGCGATGGACTGGATCCCCCGCTCGGTGCGCAGCAAGGCTCGCGAGGTGGAGCGCACCTACGCGACCCTGGAGGGCGAGCTGCGACGCACCCCCACGGAGCCGGAGGTCGCGGAGCGCATGGGCATCGCCCTGTCGGACCTCCACACGATCTTCAGCCAGGTCAGCTACGTGAACGTCGTCGCCCTCGACGAGCTCCTGGGCGTCGGGGGCGAGCGCGGGGACACCGTCTCGCTCGGGGAGACGCTCGTGGACGTCAAGGCCGAGGACCCGATGATGGCGTTCGAGGGCGAGGAGACGAAGTTCCTGCTCGCCAGGGCCGTCGACCAGCTCCCCGAGCGCGAGAAGATGGTCGTGACCCTCTACTACTTCGAGTCCCTCACGCTCGCCGAGATCGGCAAGGTCCTCGGCGTGACCGAGTCGCGGATCTGCCAGATGCACACCAAGGCCGTCGTCTCGCTGCGCGCCAAGCTGGCCGAGGTCAGCTGACCCCCTCGAGCGCGCAGGGCGCTGAGGGGGTCGGCCGGGCGATGGTGGGTGTCAGGCGAAGGCGATGACGACCACGGCGGTGACGATGAGCATGATCACGGTGAGCACGCGGTAGTTCTGCCACACCGGGGTCTTGTTCTCCTTGAGCTCCCGGGTCTCCTCGGTCCAGGACCGCTTCGCCCAGGTGAGCTCACCGGTCTTCTCCACGTCCGGCGTCTCGCCGACGATGCTCACGACCGCCAGCATGAGCGCCGAGAGCACCAGCATGATGCCCGACGCGTAGAGGAACTGGAGGTCGATGTAGCCCAGGGCCTCGATGAGGACGAAGGCGACGATGCCCACCGGCTGGAGGATCACCAGCGTGAGGAAGGCCGCGGTGGCGTTGATCCGCTTGAAGGCGATGCCGCCGAGGAACACCGCGACCACCGGAGGCACGACGTAGGAGAGGATCGACTGCAGGTAGCCGTAGAGGGTGTCGAACTGCGTGATGGTCGGCGCCCAGAGGATGGCGACGACGAGCGCGCCGACGGTGGAGATCCGGCCGATGAGCACCAGCCCGCGCTGGGTGGTCTGAGGCCGTGCCGTCTTGACGAAGTCCATCGTGACGATCGTGGAGGCCGAGTTGAGGATCGAGTCGACGGTGGACGTGATCGCCGCGATCACCGCGGCGAGGATCAACCCGCGCACCCCGACCGGCAGCAGGTCGAAGACCAGCGTCGGGAAGACCGTGTCCGGGTTCTCCAGGTTGGGGTAGAGGACGAGCGCCATGACGCCGGGGAAGATGAACAGGAAGAGGAAGGAGATCTTGATGAACCCGGCGAGCAGCGATCCCCAGCGTCCGTGGTCCAGGCTCTTGGCGCCGAGCGTGCGCTGGACGACCAGCTGGTTCGTCGTCCAGTAGTACAGGCCGATGATGAACACGCCGGTGATCAGCCCGGGCCACGGGAGGTCCGGGTCGTCGGGCGGGCGGATGAGGCTGAGCTTGTCCGGGCCGGCGGCCGCGACGACCGCGTCCCAGGAGCCCACGGCGTTCCACGTGGCGATGACGACGATGAGGCCACCGATGATGGTCACGGTGGCCTGGATGCTGTCGCTGATGAGCACCGCCCCGAGGCCGCCGATCACGGTGTAGATGGCCGCGAGGATCGCCAGCGCGGCCACGGAGACGATGATGGGGATGCCCGGGTAGAGCGTCTGGATGACGATGGCACCGGCGAACAGCGCCGCCGCCATGTCGATGAACATGTTCGCGAAGAGGTTGAACCCAGCGAACGCCATGCGCGAGCGACGGTCGAAGCGCTTTTCGAGGAACTCCGGCAGCGTGAAGACCCTGGAGCGCAGGTAGAACGGCAGGATGAAGAAGATGAAGATCGCCAGGATGGCGGCGGTCATCCACTCGTAGGCGTAGATCGAGATGCCCTGGTTGTACG
>JARIBR010000189.1 GCA_029258695.1 Quadrisphaera sp. | reverse complement strand
CAGCGGACGGGAAGGCCTCGCGCACCGCCGCCATCGCCGCAACCAGCAGGTGGAGGCGCTTGTGGGTGACGAGGCGCCCGACGACGACGATGCGGGGATCGGCGGCCCGGGACCTGTCGGAGCCCGTCGCGTCGGGCGCGGTCAGGTCTGCCCTGCGCGGGTCGGGCGCCGGGCCCGGCGAGGTGGCGGGCGCGTCCATCCCGCAGGGCAGGACGCTGATGGCCCCGCGCAGCTTCAGGCGGCGGCGGACACCGGTGCGCGTCGACGGGGAGACGGCGATGACGAGGCGCCGGCCGTAGACCAGGTGGCTCACCGGGCCCTCGAGCCACCGGCCGACGCGCGCCATGACCGGCCCGAAGTACGCGTCGAACTGCTCCTGGTGGACGTGGTGGACCAGCAGCAGCGCCGGCGTGGTGCGGGCCAGGGCGAGGGGGGTGAAGAAGGGGATGCCGTTCTGGCTGTCGAGGACCCCGCCGACGCGGCGCCGGTGGGCCAGCAGCCACGCGAGGACGAAGGGGTAGACGCCGTAGGTGCTCCCGCCGCGGACCACCCGGTAGGCACCGCGGTCCTCGGAGCGGGGCGCCCCGTGCGGGCGCGAGGTGAGGTAGACGACGTCCTCACCGCGCGCGCCGAGCTCGGCGGCCACCCGCTCGCAGTACAGCTCGGCGCCGCCGGCGAAGGGGTGGGCGCTGTCGCGCCAGTTGACGACGACGGTGGTGCGCCCGCCCCACGGCGCGGCCACGGGGACGGGGACCGCGGAGGCGAGGCGGTGGCGCACCCCCAGCAGCTCGGCGAGGATCGCGGGACCGTCGGCGCGCAGCGAGAGCGACGAGCCGGCCTGGTCGCTCCAGTCGACGGGGACCTCGGCGATGCGGTAGCCCAGGCGCACCGCGAGGCCGAGGAGCTCGACGTCGAAGGTGAAGCCCTCGGTGCTGGCGCGGGTGAAGACGTCGCGGGCGGCGGCCGCGGTGAAGAACTTGAAGCCGCACTGGCTGTCGGAGACGCCGGTGACGCCCTGCGTCAGCGCCCGGAAGGCCAGGGACCCCAGGCGTCGGGTGAGCGGTTGGCCCACCTCGACCTTCGCGCCCGCCGTGCGCCGCGAGCCGATGACCACGGGGGCGCCGGCGCGCAGGGCCACGAGCACGTCGTCGAGGGCCTCGGGCGGGGTGGCGAGGTCGGCGTCGCAGAACCCCACCCAGGGCGCGCTGCTGGCGAGGACCCCGCGGCGCACCGCGGCGCCCTTGCCCTGGCGCGAGGACCCGAGCAGGCGGACGGTGACGCGCTGCGGGCAGGTGGCGTTGACGCGGTCCACGACGTCGGCGGTGCGGTCCACCGAGCCGTTGTCGACCACGGTGATGCGCACGCGCAGCCCGGTGCCGGCGGCGTGGGCGGTGATGGCGGCCAGGGTCCGGCCGATGCGCTGCTCCTCGTTCCAGACGGGGACGACGATGTCGAGGTCGGGCACGTCCGGTGCTCCGGGCGCGGCGACGGGCTGCGTCATGGTGCCTCCTGCGGCGCGGTCGGGGTCTGCGGCGCCACGGGAGCATCGGCAGGTGGGGGGCCGTCCTGGAGCCCGGCGCGGTCGCTGCCGCCCGTGACGGCCCGGACGTCGTACAGGCGCAGCTCGCCCAGACCCGGCCCGGCGTGGGAGAAGACGACCGGTGCGCGGCCGTCCAGCTCGCGCAGCACGGACGGTCGGGCGATGCCGAATCCGCGCTCCGCGAGCCCCGTGGAGACGAGGAGGTAGTCGGCGCGGCGCTCCACCAGCGCCGGCACCGTGCCCGCCGTGGTGATCTCGACGCCGCGCAGGAGGAACTGGGCGACGTCCTCGGTGACGGCCACCCGCGAGCCGTCGGGCACGTTCGCCTCCACCCACGGCACGAGGCGGGCGTAGCCGTCGTCGTCCGCGGTGTGGACGCTGCTCCACGCCGCACCGGCGCCGAGCAGGGCGAGCGATGCCAGGGCGGCGATGGCCGTCCGAGCGGCGCCGGTGACGCGGTCGGCGGCGCTGCGGGTGGGCCGCGGGCGGCGCCAGGCCCACGCGGCCAGCACCGCGGCGGCGGCGAGCGCCGGGGTGAGGACGAGGGTGAACGTCTGCTCCTCGACGGTGCCGAACGCCACCGCGAACGTCAGGTAGCCGCCTGCGGACGCGAGCCAGACCAGCACGACGAGCGACGGCCCGTCGGGCGCCGGCCGGCGCCGGTCCAACGCCGCGCCACGGCCGGGCGTCCCGCGCGAGCCGAGCGTCCTGCGTCGGCCGAGCGCCTGCACCGCGGCCCAGGCGAGCAGGCCGAGCGCGCCGGCGGCGATGACGAGGTACGTCGGCCCCAGCTCGAGGGCGTGGTGCAGCAGGCGGTCGAGCAGCCGGTCGCCGCCGGGGGCGTTGAAGCCGGTGGTCTGCTCCACCCCGAGCAGGCGGCGGACGCCGCTGAGCTTCTCGCGCTGCCACGGCTCCCACTGCCCGGTCAGGGCGATGCCGGCGACGTAGCCGGCGTAGCAGAGACCCGCCACGCCGAGGACGGTGAGCGCGTCGCGCCGTCGCAGCGCCCACCCGGTGACCAGCAGCACCAGCAGCGGTGCGGCCGTGATCAGCGCGTACGGCTCCTTGACCAGGATCGCCCCGCCCACGGCCAGCCCGGCGCCGACGAGCAGGCGACCGCTCGGGCCGTGAGCACGCTGGGCGCTGGCGGCGGTGAGGCAGCTGATCGCCGTGGCGGCCATGAGCATCGCCGGGGCCTCGAGGAAGACGCGGCTGTCGAAGCGGTTGGCGAACGGGTCGAGGGCCAGGTACGTCCCGGCGAGCGCCGCGGCGGGCAGCCCGACGAGGCGCCGGAGCATCAGCGCGAGCACCACGCACGTCGCCGCGCCGAGCACCGCACCGACCGGGCGCAGCTGGAGCACCGCGCCCAGGAGGTCCGGCTCGACACCGAGGGCACGCTGGACCGCGGCCAGCAGGGCGAGGTAGCCCGGTGGGTGCAGGTGGAAGGGGGTGCCGTGGATGAGCAGCTGCTGGCCGAGCGCGAGGTTGCGGGCGACCTCGGCGTAGGAGACCTCGTCGATGTGGATCTCGTGGGCGCGGTCGACGCGGACCAGGCGGGCGAGCAGCGCCACCGCTGCGACGCCGGCCGCCAGAGCGAGGGCGGTGGCGCGCGAGGCGCCGCTGGTGCCCGTCCCGCGGTGGCGGCCGGGAGCGATCCCCGGGGCGTCCGTGCCGTCGGACGAGACGACGGCTGCGGTGGACAGGTCCGCCCGCACCGCCATCGCCACCCCACCATCCCCACCGTCGGACTCGTCCTGAGTCCTATCGGCCGTGCGGGCCGACGGCTGAAGCGCAGCGGGCGGACGGTGGGGCGGCGGGTGGCGCCCCGAGGACGCGGTCCCGGGCTACGAGGCGTTCTGGTCCGCAGCCCCGTCGTCGGCAGGCGCCTGGCGCGGCGCGCGGCTGGGGGCGGTGCGCACGAGCTTGCGGTTGACGAACTCCCCCATGCCGTACGTGCCCAGCTCGCGTCCGAAGCCCGAGCGCTTGACGCCCCCGAAGGGCAGCTCCGCGGCCGTGCCGCCGGGCTCGTTGATGAAGACCATCCCGGCCTC
>JARIBR010000266.1 GCA_029258695.1 Quadrisphaera sp. | reverse complement strand
GGTCGCTGGGGCGCGAGGTCCACCCCAACGACCACGTCAACGCCTCGCAGTCGAGCAACGACGTCTTCCCCACGTCGGTGCCCGTCGCCGCCGCGGCGGCCCTGGTCGGGGACCTCGTGCCCGCGCTGAGCCACCTCGCCGAGGCCTTCGAGCGCAAGGCCGACGAGTTCGCCGACGTCGTCAAGGCCGGCCGGACCCACCTCATGGACGCGACGCCGGTGACGCTCGGCCAGGAGCTCGGCGGGTACGCGGCCGCGGTGCGCTACGGCGTAGAGCGGGTGCGGGCGGCGCTGCCGCGGGTGGCGGAGGTCCCCCTCGGCGGCACCGCAGTCGGCACCGGCATCAACACCCCCGCCGGCTTCCCCCAGCGGGTCATCGAGCTGCTCGCGCAGGAGACGGGGCTTCCGTTGACCGAGGCGCGCAACCACTTCGAGGCCCAGTCGGCGCGGGACTCCCTCGTCGAGCTCTCCGGTCAGCTGCGCACGATCGCCGTGTCCCTGACGAAGATCAACAACGACCTGCGGTGGATGGGCTCCGGGCCCAACACGGGCCTGGGCGAGCTGCGCATCCCCGACCTGCAGCCGGGCAGCTCGATCATGCCCGGCAAGGTGAACCCCGTCGTGTGCGAGGCCACGCTCATGGTCTGCGCCCAGGTGGTCGGCAACGACGCCACGGTCGCCTGGGCCGGGGCCTCGGGGGCCTTCGAGCTGAACGTGGCGATCCCCGTGATGGCCCGCAACGTCCTGGAGTCCATCCGGTTGCTGTCCACCTCGTCGGTGGTCCTGGCCGACCGGGTGGTCGACGGGCTCGAGGCGGACGTGGACGCGGCCCGCCACTACGCGGAGGCGTCCCCGTCGATCGTCACCCCGCTCAACAAGGTGATCGGTTACGAGGCGGCGGCGAAGGTGGCGAAGCACGCGGTCGCCCAGGGGGTGACGGTGCGCCGGGCCGTGGTCGACCTCGGGTTCGTCGAGCGCGGGGAGATCACCGAGGCGGACCTCGACGCCGCGCTGGACGTCATGTCGATGACGCGGCCCCCGCAGGCCTGAGCGGAGAGCGCCCCCGGGGAGCAGCCGTCGTCGGCGGCGTCCCGAGGGCGCTCGGCGCGGATCAGTACCAGTCGGTGGCCTGGCTGTGGGCCCACGCGCCGCAGGGGGTGCCGTAGACGTCGCGGATGTAGGTCAGGCCCCAGCTGATCTGGGTGATGGGGTTGGTGGCCCAGTCCTCGCCGGCCTCGGCCATCTTCTCGCCCGGCAGCGACTGCGGGATGCCGTAGGCGCTGGAGGTGGGGTTGTCGGCGGTCGGCGTCCAGTCGCTCTCCTTGGTCCACAGCGAGTCCAGGCACTGGAACTGCTCGCCGGCCCACCCCCGCTCGGCGGCCATGGCCCGGCCGGTCTCCTGGGGGTTCGCCAGCGCGGCCTCCAGCGCGGCCTCCAGCGCTGCCACGCGCTGGGCCTCCGCCTGCGCGGCGGCCAGCGCGGCCACGCGGGCGGCATCGGCGGCGGCGACCTGCTCGGCGCGCTCGGCCGCCTCGGACTGCTGCTGCTGCGCCTGGA
Source organism: Quadrisphaera sp. (assembly GCA_029258695.1). Next base: position 17,066 of record JARIBR010000266.1, on the reverse strand, counting down.
GGCTGGCCCGGCGCTGGGCGCCGAACTCGGTGATCCCGCCGGCGTCGCGGATCTCCGAGCGTGAGGCCCGGCCGTCCTCGCGGCTCGTCCCGACGGTCTCCGCAGCCTCGGCCGTGGAGCCCGAGAGGTCCACGGCCGTGCCCTGCGCCAGCACCGCCTCGCCGTCACCCCCACCGAACGACGGCACGGCGCCGACGACGCCCAGGCTGGTCCCGGCGACGAACGCCGCCCCGAGGGCTGCGACGAGGCCGGGGCGCACGCGCCGCCGGCGTGGTGCCCGAGGGGCGTGGTCGATCCCGGGGGCGTCATCGGAGGGGGAGGCCTGCTGTGGCTCAGCGGTCGAGGGGCGGGCGCGCGACGAGGGGTGGTCCATCCATGGCCTTCCGTGCGCACCGACGACGCACCTCGTCAGCGCTGAGGACACCCGGGACGGCTCGAGGCCTCGGGGGAAGGTGCGAGGCGGTGCGGGAGCCGCGGACGCGCAGCGCGTCCGCCAGGGCGGGCACCACGACCGACCGGTGCCGGATGATTGCGAGGTCAACCGACCACAGGTGGCAGTGATCTGTCCAGTTCGGACTCCGTGACATCACCCGTTCTGCACCTTTCAGCACCCCGCGTGACAGAAAGGCCGTCCGGGGGCCGGACAGGCATCGCTCAGGTGCCGAAGCGCCGCTCCCGCTCGGCGTACGCGCGCAGGGCTCGCAGGAAGTCCACCCTGCGGAAGTCCGGCCAGAAGGCCTCGCAGAAGTAAAACTCGCTGTGCACCGACTGCCACAGCAGGAACCCGCCGAGCCGCTGCTCGCCGGAGGTACGGATCACGAGGTCCGGGTCGGGCTGGCCGCGGGTGTAGAGGTGCTCGGCGATGTGCTCCACGTCGAGCACCTCGGCGAGCTCCTCGATCGTCGTGCCGCGCCCGGCGTGGTCGGTCAGCAACGAGCGCACGGCATCGGCGATCTCCTGCCGCCCGCCGTAGCCCACCGCGACGTTCACGTGCAGCCCCGGCTTGCCGGCGGTCCGCTCCTGGACGGAGGCCAGGCACTGGCGGGTGCGCTCGGGCAGCAGCTCGAGGGCGCCGACGACGTGCACGCGCCACCGCCCCTCCTGCGCGAGGCGCTCCACGAGGTCCTCGATGATCTCGATGAGCGGACCCAGCTCACGGGCGTCGCGCGAGAGGTTGTCCGTGGAGAGCATCCACAGGGTCACCATCTCGACACGGGCTTCCTCGCACCACCCGAGGAGGTCCAGGACGCGGTCGGCGCCCGCAGCGTGGCCGTGCGCCGCGGGCGCACCGAAAGCCTTCGCCCAGCGCCGGTTTCCGTCGAGGATGACGCCCACGTGCCGGGGGGTGGTCGCGCTGACGAGCCAGCGGCGCAGGCGGCGCTCGTACAGCGGCAGGAGCACCCGTCGCAGCCCCGACCTCACCCGAGAAGCCTAGTGCGGTCGCCGACGGGCCACGCGGGGATCAGCGCGCCCCCCTCGCCGAGCCCGCCGGCGGCACGTCGCCGCCCTTGGTCGCGGCGCCTCACCGAGCCGGGCTGCGGCGCCTCTCCGAGCCGGGCTGCGGCACGTCACCGACGGCGGGAGACACCGGTGACGCGGGTGCCGGCGGGAGCACCGGTGGCCCGGCCACCTCTGCCTACGCTGGCGTAGGTTTGTCCCGTGGCTGCGCCGAGGGTCCGTGAGGACGGGCTGCTGGAGGGGCTGACCCGAGCCGCCAAGCCTGCGCTGCGGGGCTGGATCCACCTCGGCACCGCCCCCCTGGCGCTCGCCGCCGGCATCGTGCTCGTCGCGCTCTCCCCCGCCGGCGCCCAGCGCTGGGCCAGCGCGGTCTTCGCGATCAGCTCGACGGCGCTGTTCGGGGTCTCGGCGCGGTACCACCGGGGCGACTGGTCCCCGCGGTGGGCGCTGCGCCTGAAGCGCCTCGACCACTCCAACATCTTCCTCATCATCGCCGGGACCTACACCCCGCTCGCGGTGGCGCTGCTGCCGGGCGACCAGGCCCGCGTCCTGCTGTGGACGGTCTGGCTCGCCGCCGGCGCCGGTGTGGCGTTCCGCGTGCTGTGGACCGGGGCCCCGCGCTGGCTCTACACCCCGCTGTACGTGGCCATGGGTCTCGCGGCCGTCGGCTACCTCCCGGCCTTCGGGCGCGCCGGTGGCGCCGCGGTGCTCGTCCTCGTGGTCGCCGGCGGGATCGCGTACATCCTCGGTGCCGTAGTCTACGGCACCCGGTGGCCGGACCCGAGCCCCCGGTGGTTCGGGTTCCACGAGATCTTCCACGTCCTGACCGTGCTGGGCTTCTCCGCGCACGTCGTCGCCGTCTACCTGGCGATGCTGCGCACCACCGGGGTGGTCTCACCGCTGTAGCGGTGCTCAGCGCCGGTGGACCAGCGCACCGACCGCCCGGCCCAGCTCCTCGGGCGACGCCGTCGGCGGGGAGCAGGCCATGCCGCGGCAGACCACGGCGTCGGCCCGGGCAGGCGCGTGCTCGAGCGGTCCCACCCCCACGACGAGCCCTGGCGACGTCCCGGCGAGCGCCACGGCGCGCAGCGCGGCGAACGTGCCGGGGGTGCCGGCTGTGTCGGGAGTGCCGGCGGTGTCATCGTCCGCGTCAGCGTCGTGCACGTCACCCGTGCTGTCGGCGGCCCCGCGCAGCGTCACGGACACCGGCCCCTCGACCACCGCCTGCGCGACGGCCAGCCCCCACCCCGCGAAGCGCGGGGCGGCGGCCGCCAGGGCGGCCACGGGCGCGAGCGCCCGCTCCGCCGCCAGGCGGTGCCGGGTCGACCCGGTCAGCGCCGCGAACGTGACGAGCGCGCCGGCCGCCAGGGACGTGCCCGACGGCGACGCTCCGTCCGCCGGGTCCGCCGGGCGCCCCAGGAGCTCCAGGCGCGGGTCGCCCGCGTCGCCGGCGGTGTCGTGGAGCACGCCGTCGTCCGCGAAACGGGTGAGGACCTGCTCGAGGACGTCCTCGGCCGCGCCCGACCACCGGGGCTCGCCGGTCACGGCGTGCAGGGCGAGGAAGCCCTCCGCCATGCCCCCGAGGTCCTCCAGGACGGCGGGCGCCGACCCTGCCCGCCCGTCGCGCGAGGTGCGGCGCCAGCCACCGTCTGCGTCCCGGTGGACACGGAGCAGCAGGTCGGCGGCCGAGCGCGCCGCGTCCACGAGGTCCGTCCGGTCCAGCAGGGCGCCGCTCTCGGCCAGCGCCGCCACCGCGAGCCCGTTCCAGGCCGCCACCACCTTGTCGTCGCGGGCCGGCTGCGGGCGCGCCGCACGGGCGACCCGCAGGCGCTCGCGGGCCTCGCTCCACCGCTGCGCGTCGTCGGGGTCGGCCCACACGTCACGCGTGAGCACGGCGGTGGAGGCGCCGTGCTCGAAGCTCCCCCGCTCGGTGACGCCGAGCAGCCGCGCCGCCCACCGTCCGTCGTCCTCACCGAGCACGGCGACGAGCTGGTCCGGCGTCCACACGTACGTCGCGCCCTCGACGCCGTGGCCGCCGTCGCTGTCGTCGCTGTCGTCGCTGGGCATCGGCGTGTCGGCGTCGAGCGAGGAGGCCAGCGCGCCCTCGGCGGTGCCCAGGGCGTCGAGCACCCAGTCGCACGTCTCGAGGGCGACGCGCGCGCCCTCGGGGTTCCCCGTCAGGCGCCACCAGTGCAGGTAGGCGCGGGCCAGCTGGGCGTTGTCGTAGAGCATCTTCTCGAAGTGCGGCACCACCCAGGCGGCGTCGACGGCGTAGCGGGCGAACCCTCCCGCCACCTGGTCGTAGGTGCCGGAGCGGGACATGGCGACCAGCGTGCGCTCGGCGAGGCCCTGCGCGCTCCCCCGCGTGTCCGCTGACGCCGAGGTGGCACCGGCGTGGCGCAGCAGGAAGCCCAGGACGGGGCTCGGCGGGAACTTCGGGGCGCCGCCGAAGCCGCCGTGGACGCCGTCCTCCTCGCCGGCCAGGGCGGTCACCGCCGCGGCGAGCTGCGCCGGCGCCAGGAACGAGGGGTCGGCGCCGCCCGACGGATCGGCGTGGCCCGCGGTGGCCTGAGCCGGGCGGGCGAGGGCTGCCGAGCGCGCCGCGAGCACCTGCGCGATCGAGCCGGCCGCCTCGTCCACCCGCGGGCGACGCTGCGTCCACGCCTCGTGGACCGCGGCCATCACCTGCCGGAACGACGGCCTGCCGGCTAGCGGGACCGGTGGGTGGTAGGTGCCTGCGTGGAAGGGCGCTCCGTCGGGGCGCAGGAACACCGTCATGGGCCAGCCGCCCTGCCCGGTGAGCGCGGTGGTCGCGGCCATGTACGCGGCGTCGACGTCGGGGCGCTCCTCCCGGTCGACCTTGACGCACACGAAGGCCTCGTTCATCATCGCCGCCGTCGCGGCGTCCTCGAAGGACTCGTGGGCCATCACGTGGCACCAGTGGCAGGCCGCGTAGCCGACGGAGAGCAGCACCGGCACGTCACGGCGCTGCGCCAGCGCGAAGGCCTCGTCACCCCACTCGTACCAGTCGACCGGGTTCTCGGCGTGCTGGAGCAGGTAGGGGCTCGTCGAGGCGGCCAGCGCGTTGCTCACCCGGCCAGGCTGTCACGCAGCTCCGGGGGTCGGCTCGTCCGGTGGCTCACCCCGGTCCTCCCGTGACGCAGACGTCGAGACGCTGACCCGGGCGGACGAGGTCGGGGTCGGGCCCGACGAGGCGCTGGTTGGCGGCGTACAGGCGAGCCGTCCGCGCGGCGACCTGGTCGTCGGTGGGCTCCGGGCCGGTGGCCGCCAGCCGCCCGCGGGCGATGCTCCACAGGGTGTCGCCGGGAGCCACCACGGCGCGGCACCCCTGCGCGCCACCGTCCGGCGCGGTCTCGTCGGGACCACGCGACGCGTCGGGCGCCGGCGAGGGCTCGGAGGCGTCCGGTGCGGCGCTGCGAGACCCCGGTCCGCCCGGGTCCGCCTCGCTGGACGACGGGTCGGTCGTCGGTGACCCGCCGGGCGGCTGATCACCTGTCGACGGGGCACCTGTCGGCTGATCGCCTGTCGACGGGGCACCGGACGACGGGGCACCGGTCGGCTGAGCGCTGCCGGGCGCCCCGCTGGTCGCGGGACCACCGCGGGGCGGGGCAGGGGCCGGCGAGCTGCCGGCGGGGGCGCGGTCCGGCGGCGCAGCAGCCCGGGCGGCGTCCCCGGTGGAGGCCAGCACGAGGACCGCCAGGACGGGCGCCGTCCCCACCACCGCGAGCACGAGAGCCGCGAGCGCCCAGCGCCGCGGGCCCACCGCGTCGGTCACCGCGGTCACGGGAGCGCCGCTGCCGGGGGGGACCGTGACCGACACCTCCCGGGGGGCCTCCGGTCGCAGCGCGAGGGCGCCCGCGACGACGCTCGCCGTCGACAGCGCGACGACGGCCACGAGCGCGGCGACCCCCACGGCGCTCCGCCAGCCGGGGGTGAGGGCCGGCGCACGCCACACCACGAGCGCGACCACGACGAGCAGCGTCAGGGCGCACGCACCCGCCAGTGCCCCTGCTCGAGAGCCCACGACCCCACCTCCACCGGTCCGACGGCTCCCGCCAGGGCCCCCGAGGCCTCGGCGGCGGCGACCGGTCGAGAGCCGGTCGTACCGGCGGCGCCGGTCCGACGATCCTCACGACCGACGGGCTCCGCCGCAGGCGTTTCACCCAGGTCCCTCGGGCCGAGCGCTGGGCCGCCTGCCCGGGCCGGAGGTGAGCGCCCTGCCCGGGCCGCTGTCGTGGGGGCCTCTCTCAGGTCGGCGGTGGAGGGCCCTGCGTCCCGTTCCCCGGCTGCAGCGGCCCCTTCACCGGCGGCTCGCCCGGGGTGTCCTGGGACCCGCCCTGCGTCGCGGCGGCGGAGCCGTCGACGGGTTCTTCTCCACGCACCGGCGGGCGGATCGAGCGCAGCCCCCGCGGCGGTGCACCTGCGCGCCCGGCGCCACCGCGCTTCCCGCCACCACCGCGCCGCGCACCACCACCGCGCCGCGCACCGCCACCAGGGCGCGGTCCACCCTTAGGGCGTGGGCCGACGGCGCCCCCGGCTGCGTCGTCGCCCCCGGGAACCGCCTGCTCCGGGGCAGCCGCGCGCGCCTCGTCCTCCTGCGCGCGACCCTGCATGGTGATGCGGCGCACCCGCCGGCTCATGTCACGGATGAGGAAGACCACGACGACGACCATCGCAAAGGTGGCGATGAACCCGACGGTGCCGGGCGTCACGTCGTTGGGGTCGTAGGTCTGCTCCTCCTCGCCGGTCCCTGGCACCGGGGGCGGGCTGCCCCCGAGGGTGAGCACCAGGGCAGGCGCCACCCTGACGGCTGCGGCCAGCGCCGGGACGACGAGCGCGAGGTCGAGGGGAGCGTCAAGCACGCGCGGCCCCGAGGTGCTCGCGCACCCCGGCGAAGAGGTCGTCCTCCGTGCCCTCCGGTCGCGGGAGCAGCGTGCGGGCCAGCTCGAAGTCCTCCGTGGACCACAGCGCCGCCTCCTCCTCGCGGGGCAGCACGAAGAACGGACCGGCCGGGTCCACCTGGGTGGCGTGGGCGAGCAGCGCGGCGTCACGGGCGGGGAAGTGCTCGGCGCACTCCACCCGCGCGGTCACCGGGCGGTCGTCGTCCTCGTGGCGCCTCTCCAGCCACTCGCCGTAGGGCGACTCCAGGCCGAGAGCCAGCATCCGCTCGTGGAAGGCGCGGATGCGGCCGCGCGCCCAGGTGTTGTAGTACAGCTTGAGCGGGCTCCAGGGCTCTCCGATCCGCGGGTATCGGTCCGGGTCCCCCGCCGCCTCGAACGCCTCCACCGACACGCGGTGGCACATCACGTGGTCCGGGTGGGGGTAGCCACCGTTCTCGTCGTACGTGGTCATCACGTGGGGACGGAACTCGCGCACCAGCGCCACCAGGGGCGCGGAGGCGATCTCGAGGGGCTCGAGCGCGAAGCATCCGTCCGGCAGCGGCGGGAGCGGGTCGCCCTCGGGCAGACCCGAGTCCACGAACCCGAGCCACCGGTGGTCCACGCCCAGCGCCGCAGCCGCAGCCGCCATCTCCTCGCGGCGCACCTCGACCATGTCGCGCTCCACGCGTGGGTCATCGACCATCGCGGGGTTGAGGATGCTCCCGCGCTCGCCGCCGGTGCAGGTCACCACGAGCACCTCGATGCCCTCAGCGGCGTAGCGAGCGGTCGTCGCGCCGCCCTTGCTGGACTCGTCGTCGGGGTGCGCGTGCACCGCCATCAGGCGCAGCGGTTCCACCGTGGCCGTCCTCCTGGTCTCGTCGGTCGCCCTCGCGCTCCCGTGCGAGCAGGGCACGGGTCGTCGCCCGAGGCGGGCTGGGACGATGGGGCCCGTCCAGGATAGGCGCGTCACCGCCCGGCCACGCGCCAGAGCGCCGCCCGCCCCCCGCCGCGGCGTCGTCACGGCGTCGTCGCGGCACCCGAGAAGAACCACCCGAGCCGCACCGCGAGCAGAACGGAGACGCCCGTGCCCGGACCTCCCGACCGCCCGGCGGGCCGCGACCCACGGCAGGACGCCGGCCACGACGCCGGGCAGCACGCGGACGGCCTCGACGCGCGCGCGGCCGAGCGCTACGGCCGCCCGGCGCCCGGCGCACCGGCGCGGCGTCGGCGCACGCTGTGGGTCGTCGTCGCCGTGCTCCTGGCCGGCGGCGTGGCCTACGCCGCGTGGTTCGGCGCGGCCTCGCGCGACCAGGCGGTCGCCCGTACGCAGGGTTACGACGTGGTCGACGACACGCGCACCGACGTCGTGTTCACCGTCAGCATGCCCCCCGGCTCCGTGGCGGACTGCCAGGTCGAGGCGCTGAGCTCCGGATCGGCGCAGGTGGGACTGAGGACCGTGACCGTCGGACCGTCGGAGACCACGGCCACGACCGTGAGCACGGTGCTGCTCACCAGCGAGCGCGCCACCACGGGCCAGCCCCTGCAGTGCGTCCTGCGCTGAGGGCCGGCACCGCCCGCGTCCGCCCCGGCGGGCCCGGACCCTGCTAGGGTCCTCGTTTCGCCGCAACGGCGCCGCCACGGATGTCGGCCCTTCGCCGACACGCTGATCCGCCCAGGTGCCGGGCCCAGCCGCCAGCCAGACGAGCGCAGCTCACCCCACCGCCGATCGACGAGCGGTCGTGCGAGCAGAGCCACGCACCGCGGTCTGCGCCACACCCGCAGACCACCCGTCCACCAGCCGAGGAGAACCCATGGCCGCGACCACACCCGCCGAGAACCCCAGCGCCGAGACCGGACGCCCCGACGCATCGGTCAGCTGGCTGACCCAGGAGGCCTACGACCGCCTCTCGGCCGAGCTGGCACAGCTCTCGGGCCCGGGGCGCGTGGAGATCGCCAAGCGCATCGACGCCGCGCGCCAGGAGGGAGACCTCAAGGAGAACGGCGGCTACCACGCCGCGAAGGACGAGCAGGGCCAGCAGGAGGCGCGCATCCGCCAGCTCGAGCAGCTCCTGCGCAACGCCGAGGTCGGCGAGGCGCCGAGCGCCGACGTCGTGGCACCGGGCACCGTGGTGACCGCCGAGGTGGCCGGAGCGAGCAACCGCTTCCTCCTGGCCAGCCGTGAGGTCGTCGGCCAGGGGACGGACCTCGACGTGGTCAGCGAGCAGTCGCCGCTCGGGGCAGCGATCCTCGGCAAGGCGCCCGGTGAGTCGACGAGCTTCACGGCGCCCACGGGCAAGTCGATCGCGGTCACCGTCACCGCCGTGGAGGCCTTCACCGGCTGATCGTCACCGCTCCTGCGCCCCGGTGCCGGGCGCCAGCGCACCGTCGTCTGGCGTGGGCTCCGGGGCGACGTCGGTCTCCAGGGGGGCCGTGGCCTCGTTGGCCGCCGCGTCGCCCGGCTCGGGGCCGCCCTCGCCGCCGCGCACGAGGTAGCCGATGACCGTGTTGGCGACCGCCACGATGGGCACCGCGAACAGCGCTCCGGGGATGCCCGCGAGGGCGATGCCCCCGGCGATCGCCAGGATCACGGCCACGGGGTGCACGGACACGGCCCGGCCCAGGAGGAAGGGTTGCAGCACGTGGCCCTCGAGCTGCTGGACCGCGAGGACGACGGCGAAGAGGATCAGCGCCTTCGTCAGCCCCACCGTCACGAGGGCGACGAGGACGGCCACCGTCCCGGAGACCAGCGCCCCGACGATGGGGACGAAGGCGCCGAGGAAGACGACCGCGGCCAGCGGCACGGCCAGCGGCACCCCGAGGACGGCCATCCCGATGCCCACGCCGACCGAGTCGGTGAACGCCACGAGCACCGTCGCGCGCACGTAGTGGACCAGCGTCAGCCACCCCCGGTGCACGGCGCCGTCCACCGGGCCGACGGCGGCCCGGGGCAGCAGGTGGACGCACCAGGACCACAGCCGCGCCCCGTCGTAGAGGAAGAAGATGACGAGGAAGATCACGATGGCCACCCCGGCGGCGAGGGTGGTCGCCGCTGACGCGATCGTCGCCAGCGACGAGGCGATCGTCGTGGCGTTGCGCTGCACCTGGTCCTGCAGCTGGTCGGTGACCGCGGCGAGCTGGCCGCTGCTCAGGTCCAGCGGCCCGCCGGAGACCCACGCCTCGACCTGCCTGATGCCCGCGTTGAGCTGGCGGTTCAGCTGGGGGATGCCGCTGACCACCTGCGTGGCCACCAACGTCCCCAGGGCGACGAGCACCGCGATGAGGGAGAGCAGACCCAGCAGCGTGGCGAGCAGGCGCGGCACGCCGGTGCGCACGAGGGCGTTCACGAGGGGTTGCAGCAGGGCGGTGACGAGCAGCGCGATGAGCAGCGGGATGAGCACCGCGTCGGCGAAGAACGCCAGCCCGATGGCGATGAAGTACACCGCGACCCCGATGGCGACCAGCCGCCAGGACCAGGCGGCGGCGATGCGCACGACCGAGGAGACCGCCTCGGCGTCGTCGGTGCTGCGCCGCGACGCGGCCGCGTCGGGCGGCGCCGTGCTCGGGGCGACCGGCTCGTGACCTCTCGGGGAGGGGGCGGCCCGCCGCAGCAGGCTCACCGCGCCGGGCCTCTGCCCCCGGCCCCGGCCTGCTCGAGCGCCTGGTCGAGGTCGGCGACGAGGTCGTCGACGTCCTCGATGCCCACGGACAGCCTCACGAGGTCGCCGGGGACCTCCAGCGCCGACCCCGCGACGGAGGCGTGGGTCATGCGCGCCGGCAGCTCGATGAGGGACTCCACGCCACCGAGGGACTCTGCGAGGGTGAAGACACCCGTCGACTCGACGACGGTCGCGGCGGCCTCCGGGGAGCCCACGCGGAACGAGACCATGCCGCCGCCACGCAGCATCTGCCGGGCCGCGACGTCGTGCCCGGGATGGTCGGTGAGACCGGGGTAGAGCACGGCGGTGACCCCGGGGTGCTCGCTGAGGTGCTCGGCGATGGTCGAGGCGTTGTCGCAGTGGCGCTCCATGCGCACGGCAAGGGTCTTGAGCCCGCGCAGGGTGAGCCACGAGTCGAAGGGCCCCGCGACGGCTCCGGCGGCGTTCTGCAGGAAGCCGATGTCGGCGGCCAGCTCCGGGAAGGGCGCACCGTCGCCGCGCTCACGCACCACCAGCGCACCGCCGACGACGTCGGAGTGCCCCCCGACGTACTTCGTCGTCGAGTGCAGCACCACGTCGGCGCCCAGCGTCAGCGGCTGCTGCAGGTACGGCGAGGCGAAGGTGTTGTCCACCACGAGCAGCGCCCCGGCCTCGTGGGCGACCTCGGCCAGCGCCGCGATGTCGGCGATGCGCAGCATCGGGTTCGTCGGGGTCTCGAGCCAGACGACCCTCGTCGAGCCGGGCCGCACCGCAGCGCGGACCGCGTCGACGTCGGAGAGGTCGACCGGGGTCATCTCCATGCCCCACGGTCCCTCGACCCGCGTGAAGAGGCGGTGGCTGCCGCCGTAGGCGTCGTCGGGGGTGACCATGTGGTCCCCCGGACGCATCACCGCGCGCAGCAGCACGTCCTCGGCGGCGAGCCCGGAGGCGAGGGCGAAGGCGTGGTCGCCCTGCTCCACCGCCGCGAGGGCTGCCTGCAGCGCGTCACGCGTGGGGTTGGCCGACCGCGAGTACTCGTACCCGCCGCGCAGCCCGCCCACGCCGTCCTGCGCGTACGTGGTGGAGGTGTGGATGGCAGGGATGACCGCGCCCGTGCTCGCGTCGGGAGCGGACCCGACGTGGATCGCGCGCGTGGAGAAGCCTGAGCTGGTGAAGGTGCCGTCCATGGCAGGAGCCTAGGCCGGGGGAAGGACGGTCCACCTCCTGACGTTGGACGAAGGACAGGCAGCACGATCGTTGACAGCCTGCAGAAGGAGCCACCCCGTGTCCCTGTTCACGATGCGCCGCAAGTCCGTCATGGTCGACGAGGCCGACGCGCTGCCGGGCCGCGCGAGCCGTCCGTTCACGGTCCCGAGGGACCACGCCGTCCTCGGGACGCCGCTGGAGGGGCCGTGGCCCGACGGCACCGAGGTGCTGCACGTGTCCATGGGCTGCTTCTGGGGCGCCGAGCGGGAGTTCTGGCGCCAGCCGGGCGTCGTCACCACCGCGGCGGGCTACATGGGCGGGTACACGCCCCACCCGACGTACGAGGAGTCCACCACCGCGCTGACGGGCCACACCGAGGCCGTCCTCATCGCCTACGACCCCGCGCAGACCTCGATCGAGGCGCTGCTCAAGGTCTTCTGGGAGTCCCACGACCCCACCCAGCTCAACCGCCAGGGCAACGACAGGGGCACCGAGTACCGCTCGGCGATCTACTGGACCACCCAGGAGCAGCGCGTCGCCGTCGAGGCGACGAAGGCCGCGTTCCAGGAGCGCCTGCACGCTGCGGGGCTGGGCGCCATCGCCACGGAGATCCGGCCGGCCAGCACCGAGGCCGGGGCTCCCGGCCCGGAGGCCTTCGCCGTGGAGGGGGTGGACGCCCGGCGTCCGGCGGGGCCGTTCTACTACGCCGAGGACTACCACCAGCAGTACCTGCACAAGGTGCCGAACGGCTACTGCGGCCTGGCGGGCACCGGCGTGACGTGTCCCGTGGGCGTCGTCTGACCCGTCCGACCCGAGTCGGCGTCGCACCCCTCGCGCACGCCGCCGGACACCGAGAAGGCCCCCGCTGCCAGGAGCAGCGGGGGCCGTCTCGGTGCCGGGGGGCACGGTGCTGCGGGGTTCACCGCAGACCGGGGGAGCTGAACGGGGTGCCGTAGCTGCCGTCGTCCATGGGCATGTGACCGACGGGGGTGAGGCCGCCGCGCTCACGGCGCTCGGTGCGGCGGGCTGAGCCGTCGTCACGGACGTCGTGGACGAGCGCGGCGATGATGACGGCGAGGATGGGCAGGGCGATGACCAGTGCGATGATGAGCATGCTTCAAGTATCGACCACAGTTGGCCTCACTTGAGGAAGCCAATGGCAGGAGAGTGGCCTCATGACATCTGTGGACAGATCGTCACCTCTCGGACGGGTGACCCTCTCGGCGCGGCGCCTGCGCGAGCTCATGGGACCCGAGCCGCTGCGTCCGCCGCTGGCGGCCTCGCTCGCCCGCGAGGTGCGCTCGATGGTCTCCGACGGGCGTGTCCCCGTCGGCGTCCGCCTGCCCGCGGAGCGTGAGCTGGCCGCCGCCGTGGGCGTCAGCCGCGTGACGGCCAGCGCCGCGTACCGCCGGCTGCGCGAGCAGGGCTGGGCGGACGCGCGCCAGGGATCCGGGACGTGGACGACGTCCCCGGCCCGGGGCGTGGTGGCCGCCTGGGTACCGGGCGTCCAGCGCGAGGGTCAGCTCGACCTGACCTATGCCGCCCCGAGCGGTCCGCCGGAGGTCGCCGACGCCTATCGCAGCGCGCTCGACGCGATGACGCGCCACCTCCCCGGCCACGGGTACGCCCCCGAGGGCATCGGGGAGCTCCGCGAGCGCATCGCCTCGAGGTTCGCCAGCCGCGGGCTGCCCACCACCACGGACCAGGTGCTCGTCACCGTCGGGGCGACCGGCGGCATCACCGCGGCGATGCGGGCCCTCGTGGACGTCGGCGACCGCGTCCTCATCGAGCACCCGGTGTGGCCCAACGCCCTGGACGTCATCGCGATGCTGGGCGCCCGCGCGGTCCCCGTGCCCCGGGTCCTCGACGCCCCGGGGACCTCGACCGCCTCGGCCGCGTTCGTCTCCGCGGTCCACCGTGCCGCACGCCAGACCTCGGCGCGGGCGCTGTTCCTCACACCCGACTTCTCGAACCCCACCGGAGCCTCGCTCACGGTCGCCGACCGACGACACCTCGGCGCGAGCCTCGAGCAGCTCGACGTCACGGTGATCGCCGACGAGACCCACGTCGACCTGCCCCTGGACGGCCAGGACGTCCCGCCGCCCATGGCGGCCTTCGCCCGGCCGGGCACCGTCGTCACCGTGGGATCGTTGTCCAAGCCGGTCTGGGCCGGCCTGCGGGTCGGCTGGATCCGCGCCGAGCGCGACTTCCTGGCCAAGGTGGCCTCCGCGATGTCGCGCGACCACGGCTCCGCCTCCATCCTCGACCAGCTCGCCGCCTGCGTGCTGCTGGACGCCATGGCGCCCGGCGCGCCCGAGGACGCCAGCGGCCTGGTGCGTCGACGCGAGGAGCTGCGCCTGCAGCGCGACGTGCTGGTCGCCGCCCTGGCCCACCACCTGCCGACCTGGACGGTCCCCGTGGCGCCGGGGGGGCTCTCCCTGTGGTGCGGGCTCCCGCCGGGGGTCTCGTCCACGCTGGTGGCCGACGCCGCGGAGCCGCTGGGGCTGCGCCTGGCGACCGGCTCGCGCTTCGGGGTCGGCCACGCCTTCGACGACCGCCTGCGGCTGCCCTTCGTCGCCGCCCCCGACGTGCTGGAGCGCAGCGTGGGGCTGCTCGCCAGCGCCAGCGCGGAGGCCTCTCGCGGCGACGTCGGCAGCGCCTCGCTCGCCGGGGCGCGCCGGGAGGCCGCCCTGCTCTGCTGAGCCCTGTCCCTCACGACCTGCGGCTCCCGCATCGCACCCACCGCACTTCGTCGACGAAGTGCGCTCCAGGACCCGCGCGAGACAGCACTTCGTCGACCAAGTGCGGTCCGGGACCCCCGCGAGACAGCACTTCGTCGACCAAGTGCGGTGGGCGGCGCCTCAGCCCGACCTGGCTCCGGCCGATCCGGGAGGGCTCAACCGGCGAGGTGGACCAGCACGTCGGCGCGGGTGAGGACACCAGCGGGCTTGCCGTCGACCGCCACGAGGACCGCCTCGCTGTGGTCGAGCAGCCCCCGCAGGTCCGCCAGGGACTGCCCCCCGCCCACCTGGGGCAGCCGCGGCTCGAGGTGGTCAGCGACCGTGTCCGTGGCGGACGCGGTGCCGGCGTCCAGCGCGTCCACGAGCCCACGCTCGGTCACCGAGCCCATGACCTCGCCCAGCACGACCGGCGGCGCCACCGCGATGACGGGCAGCGCGGGAACCGCGTGCTGGCGCAGCGCCGCGACGGCCTCGCCGATCGTGGCCTCGGGCCGGACGTGGGCGAGCTGCTCGGGGGTACGGCCGGAGCCGGTGAGGATCGCGGCGACGTCGGGCCCCGTGACGTTCTCCCGGGCGATGAACCCGTTGCGCAGCATGTAGTCGTCGTTGAAGATCTTGGCGAGGTAGCCGCGGCCGCTGTCGGGCAGCAGCACCACGACCACGTCGTCGGGGCCGGCGCGGCGCGCGACCTCCAGGGCGCCGACGACGGCCATGCCGCACGACCCGCCGACCAGCAGGCCCTCCTCGCGCGCCAGGCGGCGCGTCATCGCGTAGGCCTGCGCGTCGGTCACCTCGACCACCTCGTCGGGCACCGCCGGGTCGTAGGCGCCGGGCCAGAAGTCCTCACCGACGCCCTCGACGAGGTAGGGACGCCCCGAGCCCCCGGAGTAGATGGAGCCCTCGGGGTCGACGCCCACCACCCGGACCGGGCCACCGTCAGCCTCCGCGCGGTCCGCCGAGACCTCCTTGAGGTAGCGACCGGTGCCCGTGATCGTGCCCCCGGTGCCGATGCCGGCGACGAAGTGCGTGACCCGACCGTCGGTGTCGTCCCAGACCTCCGGGCCCGTCGAGGCGTGGTGGCTCGCCGGCCCGGCCTGGTTGGCGTACTGGTTCGGCTTCCAGGCCCCCTCGATCTCGGCGGTGAGCCGGTCGGAGACGCTGTAGTAGCTCTGCGGGCTGTCCGGGGCCACGGCCGTGGGCGTCATCACCACGCGGGCCCCGTAGGCCTTCAGCACGTTGGTCTTGTCCTCCCCCACCTTGTCGGGGCAGACGAAGATGCACGAGTAGCCCCGCTGCTGCGCGATGAGCGCCAAGCCCACCCCGGTGTTGCCCGACGTCGGCTCCACGATGGTCCCGCCGGGCTTCAGCGCCCCGGACGCCTCTGCCTCGTCGATCATGCGCTGGGCGATCCGGTCCTTCACCGAGCCCCCGGGGTTGAGGTACTCCACCTTGGCGAGCACCGTGGCGGCGATGCCCTCCGTGACGGTGTTGAGGCGCACCAGGGGTGTGCCGCCGATGAGGTCGGTGATGGAGCTGGCGTACTTCACGGGGGCGATGGTGCCAGGTCGCAGGGGTCGGTGCGCCCCCCGGCGTCACGGCAGGGCGCGTCGCAGGGCGACGAGACGGGCGGTGAGCTCCTCGACGTCGACCCCAGCAGGGGGCTCGCGCCCGCCAGCAGACGGCTCGTCGGCGCCGCCAGCAGACGGCTCGTCGGCGCCGGCACGGCCCTCGGAGCCCGTCACCAGGTCGAGCGCGTCCCGGGCGAGCACCGCCAGCTGGTCGGGCACGGCGCGGTCCGCGAGCACCGGCACCACGCGGCGGCGACGACCGTCGGCGTCCGCCGCGACGTCGGCGAGGTGCTGGAGCAGCGGTCTGACGAGCTCCGCGGGCGATGGCCGGTCTTCGCCCGGGGGGTGCATCGTGGGCACCGGCGCGCCGATCGGCCCCGATCGAGGAGCCACGGGACGCGAGAGCCGGGCCGGCCCGAGCGTCGCCAACCGGGTGAGCACCCGGTCCAGCTCCGCCCCGGCCGACCCGGCTGGGCTCGTGCGCGCGGACTCCGCGCTCACTCCCCGCGAAGGATCGCGAAGATGCGCAGGAACTCGATGTAGAGCCACACGAGGGTCAGCACGAGGCCGAAGGCCGCCGTCCACGCGTACTGCTGCGGGATGCCGTTGTTCACGCCGCGCTCGATGAAGTCGAAGTCGAGGGTGAGGACGAGGGCGGCGAGGACGACGCCGACGGCACCGATGAGCAGGCCGAGCATGCCGACGCGCAGGTTGCCCACACCGGTGATGGCGAGGACGAAGTTGATCAGCGAGAACACCGCGTAGCCGATGACGGCGCCGAGCAGCACCTTCTGGAAGCGCGGCGTCACGCGGATGACGCGGCTGCGGTAGAGCGCGAGCATGACGCCGAAGGTGACCACGGTCGCGAGGACCGCCTGGACCACGATGCCGTTGTACTGGTCGTTGAACAGCTTGCTGATGCCGCCGAGGGCCACGCCCTCGATGACGGCGTACGCCAGCATCAGCGCGGGGACGGGCTCCCGCTTGACGGCGTTGACGATGCCCAGCACGGCGCCGACGATGACGGCGGGGAGCAGGATCGCCACGAGCAGCGGCGGGGGGACGAGCACCCACGTCGCCACGCCCGCGGCGGCGAGCACGCCGAGCATCCCGGCGGTGCGGATCACGACGTCGTCGTAGGTCATCCGGCCCGTCTGGGCCGGGCCGGCCGACGGCTGTGCGTAGAGGTCTTCGAGGGAGGTGCCGCTCTGGGCGGCCGGACCGCCACCGCGCGGCGCGCTGCCGAACGTGGCGTAACCACCCGGGCTGAACGCCTTGTCGCGGCTCAGGACGGGGTTTCTGCTCTGCATGGTGGGACTGTAGCGGCCCACGCTGAGCGCCGGCTGAGGGCGAGCAGCGCAGCACCCGTGCGGCTCAGGCCCCGGCGCCGGACGAGGGAGCAGGCACGGCCCTCGGAGGCCGAGCGCCCTCGACGGGGCTCGAACCCGCACTGCGGCGCTTTTAAGGCGCCCGCCTCTGCCAGTTGGGCTACGAGGGCCGGCGGCGCACGACGTCCCGCCGCGGAGCGACGGTCGGCAGGCCCGCGGCCTGCCGACC
>JARIBR010000253.1 GCA_029258695.1 Quadrisphaera sp. | reverse complement strand
AGTCCACGGTGACACAGAACGGCGTACCGATCTCGTCCTGACGACGGTAGCGACGGCCGATGGCGCCGGAGTCGTCGAAGTCGACGCTCCAGTTCTGGCGCAACTCCGCAGCCAGATCCTAGGCCTTGGGCGAGAGATCGGCGTTGCGGGACAGCGGGAGGACGGCGGCCTTGACCGGGGCCAGCCGCGGGTCCAGGGCCAGCAGGGTGCGGGTGTCCACGCCCCCCTTGGCGTTGGGCGCCTCGTCCTCGCGGTAGGCCTCGACCAGGAAAGCCATCAACGATCGGGTCAGCCCGGCGGCCGGCTCGATGACGTAGGGCGTCCACCGCTCGTTGGTGGCCTGGTCGAAGTAGGACAGGTCGGTGCCCGAGTGCTCGGAGTGCGTGGTCAGGTCGAAGTCGGTGCGGTTGGCGACGCCCTCCAGCTCGCCCCACTCGGAGCCGGTGAAACCGAACCGGTACTCGATGTCGACGGTGCGCGTCGAGTAGTGGGACAGCTTCTCCTTCGGGTGCTCGTAGTGCCGCAGGTTCTCCGGGTCGATGCCCAGGTCCGTGTACCAGGCGGTCCGCTCGTCGATCCAGTACTGGTGCCAGGTCTCATCGGTGCCGGGCTCGACGAAGAACTCCATCTCCATCTGCTCGAACTCCCGCGTGCGGAAGATGAAGTTCCCCGGGGTGATCTCGTTGCGGAAGGACTTCCCGATCTGCCCGATGCCGAACGGCGGCTTCTTGCGGGCCGAGCCCATCACGTTCGCGAAGTTCACGAAGATCCCCTGGGCGGTCTCCGGGCGGAGGTAGTGCATCCCGGACTCGTCCTCCACCGGGCCCAGGTAGGTCTTCAGCATCATGTTGAAGTCCTTGGGCTCCGTCCACTCCCCACGGGTGCCGCAGTGGGGGCAGGCGACCTCGACGAGCACGTCCTTCGGAGCCCGGCCCTTGCGGTCGGCGAACTCCTCCGCGAGGTGGTCGGCGCGAAAGCGCCGGTGGCAGCTCTGGCACTCCGTCAGCGGGTCGGTGAACACCCCCACGTGGCCGGAGGACACCCACACCTGGCGGGGCAGGATGACCGAGGAGTCCAGGCCGACCACGTCGTCGCGCGAGGTGACCACGGAGCGCCACCACTGACGCTTGATGTTTTCCTTCAGCTCCACCCCCAGCGGCCCGTAGTCCCAGGCGGAGCGGGTGCCGCCGTAGATCTCACCGGCGGGGAAGACGAACCCCCGGCGCTTGCAGAGGTTGACGACGGTGTCGATGGTGGACGCGGGCTTGCTGGCCATGGGGAGGACCCTCTCCGGCTGGGTGTCGGCGGAGGCGCCAGGCTAGCCGTCGCCCCTCCCGGCCGCCGGACCCCCGTCCCCGCACCACCTCCCTGTCAGCACTCGTCCGATGAAGTGCTGTCGACCGGGCCCGGGACCAGCACTCGTCCGACGAAGTGCTGTCGACCGGGCCCGGGATCAGCACTCGTCCCACCACGTGCTGGTGCGGGAGGGAGATCAGACCAGGCTGGACCAGTAGGACCAGAACCGGACGCCGACGAGGGCGACCACGAGAGCGAACGTCGCGACGACGGCGACGAGCCGGTAGTCGCTCAGCGCCGTCACGGCGCCACGCGCGCTCGCCGGCGTCGGGATGACGCCGCGCTCGAGGTTCGTGGCCGTCACCGACCAGAACATCGGGATGACGACGGCCCACACCACCATGCAGTAGGGGCACAGCGCACCGATGACGTAGAGGCTCTGGCTCATGAGCCAGAGCACGAAGACCATGCCGGCGGTGATGCCGACCTGGAACCCGAGCCACACCCACCGCGGCAGAGCGGTCCCCGAGGCGACGAGCACGCCGAGCGTCGTGGCGATCGCGAAGGCGGCGATGCCCAGGAGCGGGTTGGGGAAGCCGAGGAGCGCCGCCTGGGGCTGCTCCATCACCGATCCGCAGGAGAGCACCGGGTTGAGGCTGCAGCTGGGGACGTAGTCCGGGTTCTCAGCGAGGAGGAAGCGCTCGACGGTGAGCACGAACGCGGCGACGAAGCCGATCGCCCCGCCGATGGCCATCAGCCAGCCGAGGGAGCGCGGCGCCGCACCGTCGACCACGTCGGAAGAGGGACCCTCGTGGCCGGCCCCGACGTCCGCGACCTCGGGGCCGGCGCCCTGCGTGCCGGAGGTGTCACCGCGCACCGCCTCCACGGCGCTCACTGCTGCGCCGCCTCGACGGCCGCCTGGACGCCGGCGAGCGAGGTGTTCTCCACCAGCTCGCCGTTGACGAAGACCGCCGGTGTCCCTTCGATGCCGACCCCGCCGTCGGCCTCGCTCGCGAACGCCTGCTCGTTCTGCTGCGCGACGAAACCGGTGTGCGTCTCGTCGGCGATGCACTGCTCGACCGCCTCGGAGGCACCGGCGTCGCGCGCGGCGGACACCAGGTCCTCGTCCGGCAGGCCCTGGCCACCCTCGGGCGGCTGCTGCGCGTAGAGGGTGTCGGAGAACGCGACGATGTCGCCGCCGTTAGTCACCGTGCAGTACGCGGCGTTGCCGGCGCGGCTGGAGTACCGGGTGCCGCTGGACATGCTGTCGAGGAAGTTGACGGGGTGGTACTCCAGCTCCACGGTGCCCTGGTCCACCTGGTCCTTGAGGTAGGGCCCGACGGTGAGGTCGAACTGCTGGCAGGCGGGGCACTGGTAGTCCAGGTACTCCGTGACCGTCACCGGCGCGTCGCCCGCGTCGTCAGGGCCCGTGGCCACGATGCCGCCGTCGTCGGTCACCCCGGCCGGCACGACGACCTCGCTGAGGGCGGCCTCCTGCGCGGCGGACTCCTCGCGCGCGCCGGTGATCGCGAACACCCCGACCGTGACGAGGATCGCGGCGACGACCACGCCGGCGCTGATGATCAGCGCCCGGGTGCGCCGGTCCTTGCGACGCTGCGCCTCCTGCATCGCCTTGACCTTCTCGCGCGCCGCGCTCCGCTGGTCCTTCACGCTCGCTGCCCCGTTCCTCTTCTTCGACGCCACGTGGCCCACGGTAGCCGCCGACCCTGGCACGTTCCTGGCACCGACCCACGTCGACGATCACCGCTCGCCACGCCCTCCGAACGCCCACGCCGCCCCGGGGGCACCATGGGCGTCATGGGTGCGCACCACGGCCACAGCCACGCCGCGGCCGGTGCAGGGCGCGGCCGGCTGGTGGTGGCCCTCGCCCTGGCGCTCGTCGCGCTCGTCGTCCAGCTCGTGGGCGCGGCGCTGACCGGGTCCCTCGCCCTCCTCGCCGACGCCGGGCACGTGCTCACCGACGCGGTCGGCCTCGTGCTCGCGCTCGTCGCGGCCACCGTCGCCGCCCGTCCGGCCGGGGAGCGCACCACCTTCGGGTGGCGCCGCAGCGAGGTGCTCGCCGCGAGCGCCAACGCCGTGCTCCTCATGGGGGTGGTGCTCTTCGTCGTGGTCGAGGCCGTGCAGCGCCTCACCGAGCCGGCTGAGATCACCCCCGGTCCGCTGCTGCTCGCGGCGGGGATCGGCCTCGCCCTCAACGCGGTGTCGCTCGTGGTGCTCAGCACCGGTCCGGGGCAGACCATCAACGTGCGCGGGGCCCGCCTGGAGGTCCTCGGCGACCTGCTGGGGTCCGTCGCCGTCGTGGTCGCCGGCGTAATCATCGCCGTGACCGGGTGGGCGCTGGCGGACCCCCTCGCCTCCCTGGTGATCGCGGCGATGATCGCGCCCCGGGCGTGGTGGCTGCTGCGCGACGCCCTCGACGTGCTCCTGGAGACGGTGCCGCGCTCCATCGACCTCGCCCAGGTGCGCTCCCACGTCTGCTCCGTCGAGGGCGTGCTCGACGTCCACGACGTCCACGCCTGGTCGATCACCGAGGGCCTCCCGGTGCTGACAGCCCACGTGGTCGTCGACGACGACGTGCTCGCGCGCGCGGGCGGCGCCCAGCTGCTCGACGCCCTGCAGCACTGCCTGGTGGAGCACTTCGACGTCGAGCACTCCACGTTCCAGATCGAGCCGGCGAGCCACCGCGACCACGAACCGGCCGCCCACGACTGAGCCTGCGCCGACGCCGCGGTGACCCCGCCGCGCTCCCGCCGCGACCCCGTCCGGCGGACAAGATCGCCCGTCTGATCGGCGGATCTGCGCCGATGCGCAACACTGTGGGGCGTCAGCCAGTCCCGAACCACCAGGAGGAACACCTCGTGACCGTCAACCGTGCCGACATCGTCACCGCCCTCGCCGACCGCGCCAGCGTCACCAAGGAGCAGGCCGACGCGGTGCTCAGCGCCTTCACCGACGTGCTCGGCGAGTCGCTCGCCCAGGGCGAGAAGGTGCAGATCACCGGGTACCTCACCGCCGAGACCGTGCAGCGCGCCGAGCGCTCCGGCCGGAACCCGCGCACCGGTGAGGAGCTGACCATCCCCGCCTCCACCGGCGTGAAGCTCAGCGCCGGCAGCAAGCTCAAGGCCGCCGTCTCCGGCTGACCGCTCGGGACCACGAGGACCGCCCGGCCGCTGCGCGCAGCGGCCGGGCGGTCCTTCGACGTTCAGTCGCTCGGAGCGTCCATCGCCGCGCCGTAGCGGCGGTCGCGGCGGGCGTAGGTCTCCACCGCGCGCCAGAGGGTGCGCCGGTCGACGTCCGGCCAGGCGTCGTCGATGAACACCATCTCGGCGTACGCCGACTGCCACATCATGAAGTTGGACGTGCGCTGCTCGCCTCCGGTGCGCAGGAACATGTCGACGTCGGGCTGGTCCGGCTCGTCGAGGTGGCGGGCGATGGCCCGCTCGTCGATGCGGCGCGGGTCCAGGCGCCCGGCGGCGACCTCCTCGCCCAGCGCGCGGGCGGCGTCGGCGATCTCCGCGCGCCCGCCGTAGTTCACGCACATCGTCAGGGTGCACACGTCGTTGGCGGCGGTCAGCTCCTCGGCGCGCTGCAGCTCGGACAGGACGCTGCGCCACAGCCGGGGCCGCCGACCGGACCAGCGCACGCGCACCCCCCAGTCGTGCATGACGTCGCGGCGGCGGCGGATGACGTCGCGGTTGAACCCCATCAGGAAGCGCACCTCCTCGGGGCTGCGCTTCCAGTTCTCCGTGGAGAACGCGTACGCGCTGACGTGGGTGATGCCGATGTCGATGGCGCCGGCCACCACGTCCAGCAGGGACGCCTCCCCCGCCTCGTGACCCGCGGTGCGCGGCAGCCCCCTGGCGTTGGCCCACCGTCCGTTGCCGTCCATGACGATCGCGACGTGGCGGGGCACCAGCTCCGCGGGGAGCGCCGGCGCTCGCTCGCCCGAGGGGTGCGGCGGCGGCGCGACGGGCTGGCGCCGGCCCGTCCCCGACGGCTCGGGGGGCCCGCTCACGTGCGCTCCACCATCGCCAGGGAGCGCACCCCGCGCTCGAGGTGCCACTGCAGGTGCGCGGCGATGAGGCCGCTGCCCTCCCGGCGCGGCGCGGGCCCCGAGGCGTCGGCGGCGGCCCAGTCCCCCGTCAGCAGGGCCGACATCAGCTCCAGTGTCGCGGAGTGGGGTGCCGCCGAGCCCGGGGGTCGGCACTGCGGGCACACCGAGCCCCCCGCGGCCACCGAGAAGGCCCGGTGCGGCCCGGGCGACCCGCACCCGGCGCAGTCGCTGAGACTGATGGCCCAGCCCGCCACCGACAGCGCCCGCAGCAGGTAGGCGTCGAGGACCAGCGACGGGTGGTGCGTGCCCGCGGCGAGGGTCCGCACCGCCCCGACCACGAGCAGGAACTGCTGGGTCGCGGGCTCGCGCTCGGGGTCGGTGAGCCGCTCGGCGGTCTCGGCGACGGCCGCCGCGGCGACGTAGGCGCCGTAGTCGGCGGTGAGCACCCCGCCGTAGGGCGCCAGGGTGACGGCCTGGGTCACGGTGTCGAGCGAGCGTCCCTCGTAGAGCTGGAGGTCGACGTGCATGAACGGCTCGAGGCGCGCGCCGAACCGTGAGGAGGTCCGCCGCACGCCCTTGGCGCTCGCCCGCACCCGCCCGTGGTGGCGCGTGAGGAGGGTGACGATGCGGTCGGCCTCGCCGAGCTTCTGGGTGCGCAGGACGACGGCTTCGTCACGGTAGAGACGCACCCGATCAGTGTCCCACCCGGGGTCAGCGCGGGGTCCGGGTGGCGCGGTTCACCGCGGAGACCACAGCCTTGAGCGACGCGAGGTTGGTGTTGGGGTGGATCCCCACGCCCCAGCAGATGCCGTCCCCCGCGGCGACCTCCACGTAGGCCGCCGCGCGGGCGTCGCCGCCGGCGCCCAGGGCGTGCTGGGCGTAGTCCAGGACGGCGACGTCCACCCCGAGCTGGCGGACGACGTCGACGAACGCCTCGATGGGTCCGTTGCCCACGCCCTCGAGCGTGCGCACGACGCCGTCGACGAGCACGTCGGCCTCGAGCTGGTCCTGCCCGTCGACCGCGGCGCTGGAGCGCACCCCGCGCAGGGCGTAGCGACCCCAGGGCGCCGACCGGTCGCTGCTGCGCGACGCGTCGGTCGCCGGCAGGTACTCGTCGACGAAGGCCTCCCACATCGCCGCCGCGCTCACCTCGCCGCCCCCGGCGTCGGTGCGGGCCTGCACCACCGCGGAGAACTCGATCTGCAGGCGCCGCGGCAGGTCCAGCTGGTGCTCGGTGCGCATGACGTAGGCCACGCCGCCCTTGCCGGACTGGCTGTTGACGCGGATGACCGCCTCGTAGGTGCGCCCCACGTCGCGGGGGTCGATCGGCAGGTACGGCACGGCCCACTCCGACGCCGCGAGGTCCACCCCGGCGGCGGCGGCGCGCTGGTCCATCGCGTCGAAGCCCTTCTTGATGGCGTCCTGGTGGCTTCCCGAGAACGCCGTGTACACCAGGTCCCCGCCGTAGGGGTGGCGCTCGTGCACCCCGATCTGGTTGCAGTGCTCGACGGTGCGCCGGATGCCGTCGATGTCGGAGAAGTCGATCTGCGGGTCCACGCCCTGCGTCATGAGGTTGAGCCCCAGCGTGACGAGGTCGACGTTGCCGGTGCGCTCGCCGTTGCCGAACAGGCACCCCTCGACGCGGTCCGCGCCGGCGAGCAGGCCCAGCTCGGCGGCCGCGACGGCGGTGCCGCGGTCGTTGTGGGGGTGCAGGGAGATGATGAGGTTCTCGCGGTTCTCGAGGTTCCGGCACATCCACTCGATGGAGTCCGCGTAGACGTTGGGCGTGGCCTCCTCGACGGTCGCGGGGAGGTTGAGGATCAGCTGGCGCTCCGGCGTGGGCTCGAAGACCTGGGCCACCTCGTTGCAGATCCGGGCGGCGAAGTCGAGCTCGGTGCCGGTGTAGGACTCCGGGGAGTACTCGTAGAAGATCTCCGTGCCCTCGAGGGTCTCCTCGAGCTTGCGGCACAGCTTCGCGGCGTCCAGGGCGAGGTCGACCACGCCATCGCGGTCGAGGTGGAAGACGACGTCGCGCTGCAGCACGGACGTGGAGTTGTACAGGTGCACGATGGCGCTGCGCGCTCCCTCCAGCGACTCGTAGGTCCGCTCGATGAGGTGGGCCCTGGCCTGCGTGAGGACCTGGATCGTCACGTCCTCGGGCACGAGGTCGCCCTCGATGAGCTGGCGCACGAAGGCGAAGTCGGTGGCCGAGGCCGACGGGAAGCCCACCTCGATCTCCTTGTAGCCCATCTCGACGAGGAGACGGAACATGCGCAGCTTGCGCTCGGGGCTCATGGGGTCGATGAGCGCCTGGTTGCCGTCCCGCAGGTCCACCGCGCACCAGCGCGGGGCCTGCGTGGCGGACGAGACCGACCGGGTCGGCCAGGTGCGGTCGGGCAGGTCGACGGCGAACTGCTCGACGTAGGGGCGGTAGCGGTGGACCGGCATGGTCGAGGGCTGCTGGGTGCTGCGCACGGGTCTCTCCAACGGTGAGGGGCGGGTCAGGCCACGCTCGTGCTCCACCGCGGCGAGGTGGGCCTAGGAGGAGGCCTCGCCGCGGCGGCCAAGCAGGAGGGCCGCTGCGAGCATGGCCGCGAGGTTAGCGCACCGGCTCAGAACCCCAGCCGCGCCAGCTGCTTGGGGTCGCGCTGCCAGTCCTTGGCGACCTTGACGCGCAGGTCCAGGCGCACGCGTGTGCCCAGCAGCGCCTCGATGCTGGCGCGCGCGGCGGTCCCCACCTCGCGCAGCCGCGCGCCGCCGCGGCCGATGACGATGCCCTTCTGGCTGTCCCGCTCGACGTAGAGCAGCACGTGGACGTCCACCAGCCCGTCGTCGCGGGGGCTGCCGTCGGCCTGCACGCGCCGGTTCATCTCCTCGACGACGACGGCCAGGGAGTGCGGCAGCTCGTCGCGCACCCCTTCGAGGGCCGCCTCGCGCACCAGCTCGGCGACCATCACGGCCTCCGGCTCGTCGGTGAGCTCGCCGTCGGGGTAGAGGACCGGCCCGGGCGGCAGGTGGCCCGCGAGCACCTCGCCGACGAGGCCGACCTGGTCCGCGGTGGTCGCCGAGACGGGCACCACGTCGGCGAAGGGCCGGCCGACC
>JARIBR010000250.1 GCA_029258695.1 Quadrisphaera sp. | reverse complement strand
CATGACCGGCATCACCACCACCAGCGAGAAGCGCCTGGTCCTCATCGGGGGGCGTGCGCACCCGGAGCTGGCGGCCCAGGTGGCCGACGAGATGGGCGCGGACCTCGTGCCGACCACCGCGTACGACTTCGCGAACGGCGAGATCTACGTCCGCTTCAAGGAGAGCGTGCGCGGCTGCGACGCCTTCGTCATCCAGAGCCACACGGCGCCGATCAACCAGTGGCTCATGGAGCACCTGCTCATGGTCGACGCGCTCAAGCGGGCCTCGGCCAAGCGCATCACCGTCGTCGCGCCGTTCTACGCCTACGCCCGCCAGGACAAGAAGCACCGCGGCCGGGAGCCGATCTCCGCCCGCCTGGTGGCGGACCTGTTCAAGACCGCCGGCGCCGACCGCCTCATGACCGTCGACCTCCACACCGCTCAGATCCAGGGGTTCTTCGACGGCCCCGTCGACCACCTGTGGGCCATGCCCATCCTCGGCGACTACGTGCGACGGCGCGTCGAGGACGTCGCGAAGCTCACGGTCGTCTCCCCGGACGCCGGGCGGGTGCGCGTGGCGGACCAGTACTCCGACATGCTCGGCGCCCCGCTGGCGATCATCCACAAGCGCCGCGACCCGGACCGCCCCAACCAGGTGGAGGTCCACGAGGTGGTCGGCGACGTGCAGGGGCGCACGTGCGTGCTCGTGGACGACCTCATCGACACCGGCGGCACGATCGTCCAGGCCGCCCAGGCGCTCAAGGCGAACGGCGCGGAGCGCATCATCGTGCTCGCGACGCACGCCGTGCTCTCCGGTCCTGCCGTCGAGCGCCTGAGGGACAGCGACATCTCCGAGGTGGTCGTCACCGACAGCCTCCCGCTCACCGAGGAGCACCGCTTCCCCCAGCTGACGGTCCTGCCCATCGCGCCGCTGCTCGCGCGAGCGATCCGCGAGGTCTTCGACGACGGGTCGGTGACCTCGCTGTTCGAGAACGTGTAGCCCCCGAGCCGCGCGACCAGCCCCGAGCCGCGGGACGCGGGAACCGCTGCGAGGCTGTAACCTCGGGCCACCACCGCGGCGAGGGCCGAGCGCGACCAGCGCTCGGCCGTCATCGACGAGGTGAGCGCCCCCCGGGGTGCGCTCCCCGTCCTCGCCGCCGACGACGACACGAGGAGCACCACCATGGCCAGCAGCACCTCCGGCGGCATCAAGCTCACCGCGCAGGAGCGGACCGAGTTCGGCAAGGGTGCCGCGCGGCGCATCCGCCGCTCGGACCAGATCCCCGCGGTCCTCTACGGGCACGGCGAGCCGGTGCGCCACATCACCCTCCCCGGCCACGCGACGATGCTCGCGGTCAAGGTGCCGAACCAGCTGCTCTCCCTGGACGTCGGCACCGGCGAGCCGGTGCTGGCGATCGCCCGCGACGTGCAGGTCGAGCCGGTCCGGCGCGCCATCGAGCACGTCGACCTGGTGATCGTCCGCCGGGGCGAGCGCATCGAGGTCTCCGTGCCGATCTCCCTCGTCGGCGAGGTCCCCGGCGGCGTCGCCACGCTCGAGAGCCCGACGCTGCTCGTCACGGCCGTGGCCACCGACCTTCCCGACCAGATCGAGATGGACATCTCCGAGCTGGAGATCGGCGAGAACCTCACCGTCGCGGACCTCACCCTCCCGGCCGGCACCGAGGCCGTCCACGAGCCCGAGGCCGTGGTCGTCAGCGTCGTCGCCGCACCCACGGCGGAGCAGGTGGACGAGGAGCTGGCCGAGGCCGAGGCCGAGGCCGGCATCGAGCGCGACGCCAAGGACGTCGACGACGTCGCGGGTGACGCCGAGCCGTCGCAGGACGACTGAGCCCGGCCCCGAGCCAGGTCCAGCGCGAGCCCGCCGTGACGGATGACGGTCCCTGGCTCGTCGTCGGTCTCGGCAACCCCACGGCCGAGCACGCCGGGGACCGTCACAACGTGGGCGCGATGGTGCTCGACGAGCTCGCCGGGCGCTCCCGTGCTCGCTTCAAGGCCCACCGCTCGAACGCCGCCGTGGCGCAGGTGCGCCTCGGGGGCCCGCCGGGCGGGGGCGCCGGTGGTCACCCGGCGGTACTGGCGAAGCCGTCGTCGTGGATGAACCTCTCCGGCGGCCCCACGTCCTCGCTCGCGAGGTACTACGGGGTGGACCCGGCCCGGGTGGTCGTCGTCCACGACGAGCTCGACGTGGACGCCGGGCGGGTGCGGCTCAAGCGCGGTGGGGGAGAGGGCGGCCACAACGGGCTGCGCGACATCTCCCGGGCGCTGGGCACCAAGGACTACCTGAGGGTCCGCGTGGGGATCGGCCGGCCCCCGGGGCGGATGGACGCGGCGGACTTCGTGCTCCGGGGCTTCTCGGCCACGGAGCGCAAGGACCTGCCGTTCACCCTCGCGGACGCCGCTGACGCGGTGGAGACGCTCGTCCAGCAGGGCCTCGAAGCGGCGCAGCAGCGCTTCCACGCGCCCTGAGCGCTGGCCCGAGCCCGGCCGCGACGAGGGGCTGCCGCTCGCCTCAGGCGGCGGCGCGCCGCGAGGAGCGCACGAGGAGGCCACCGGCCACCAGCAGGCCCAGCCCGGCGGCGGCCACCCCGCCCACCTCGACGCCGGTGTAGGCCAGCTCCGCGGGCGGGGTCCCGGCGCCCCCGCCCGTGCCTGCTCCGGCGACGCCGCTCTGGTCCCGCTCGCCGGAGCGGCTCGCGGGAGCGTCCGCAGCGCGCTGGTCGGTGCCGGCGGCGCCCGTGGTGCCAGCGGCTGACCCGTCGGTGCCTGCGTCCTCGGTGCCTGTCTCGGTGCCGGACCCCTCGCCACCTGCGACGGGCGTCGTGCCGTCCGTGCTGGGGACGCTCCCCGACGGAGCGTCTGCCGGCGGGGCGGGGTCTGCCGGCGGGGCGGGGGCGGTGGTCTGCGGTGAGGTCGGCGGGTACACCGACGCCGCCGACGCCGCGGGAGCGAGGGCACCGGCGGCGAGCAGCCCGAGGGCGAGCACCGTGGTGACGCGGGCGGTGGTGGGCACGGTTCCTCCTGGACGACGGGCGCGGTGGCGCGTCAGCGTCGCACGTGGAGCCGCTCCCGGGGGGCCGCTGAGGAGGCGGCGTGTCGCGGGGGTGCCCGAGATGCCCTCCCTCGAGAGGATGTGCCCTCCCCTGGCCCTCAAGGGGACGCCGCGACCGGTCGATCGAGGGACATGGGCACCCCACTGCCACGGCACCGCACCGCCCCGACGCGCACCCGTCTCGTCGTCGTCGCCGTGGTCGTCGCCGTGGTCGTCGCCGTGGCGGGGGCCGTCACCGCGGTCCTCCTCCACCGCGGGGCCGAGTCCGCCGGGCCCACCGACGACCGGCCGTCGTCCGCCGCGGAGGCCGACGCCGGAGCGAGCGCCCCTGCCCGGTCCTTGCCCGGTCCCCGCACCTCCACGCCGGCGGCCGACGGGCTCGGCGCCCCGCCGCTCGCAGCGGCGCCCGAGCCCGTCACCGGCGACGCACGGGCGGCCGCGCCGGAGCCGGAGCAGCCCGCGGGCGCGGCGACCGCCGCGCCCGCGGGCGTCGAGGACGCCGCCGCGCTGGCCGAGGGGGTCACCGCGAGGGTGAGGACCGTGACGCCGGTGCGCGCCGTGGCCCGCAGACCCGGGGAGGACGCCGAGGCCGGGGCGGTGGTGCGCCTGGAGGTGCGCAACGGCTCGGGGGCCACCGTCGACCTCTCGGCCCTGACGGTCACCGCCGCGACCGACGACGGCGCCCCCGCGTCGCCACGCCCCGGCGGGGTGGCCGCTCCCCTGGCCGGGCTGCTCGAGGACGGCGCGTCCAGGGCGGGCACCTACGTGTTCGCCCTGCCGGCGGGCGCGGCACCCGAGTCCCTCGTGGTGCAGGCGGGGTTGGCCGGCAGCGCCGCCACCGTCACCGTCCATGCCGGCTAGCCACGTTATGTGACGTTTCGCTCCATCGACGCCCCTCATGGGCCAGTCTGAGCGGTATGAGTGATGTACCGGACACCCCCCGTGAGAGTGCAGCTCGGACTGCGCACCTGCTGCCCGGTCCCGCGGATCGGGCCTCCAGGCGCCGACGCCTCGCCATGACGAGCGGCCTCGCGGCAGCCGGCCTGGTGGCGGTCCTCCTCGCGGCAGGGTGGCCCTCGGGAGCGCCGGCCCTCGCGTCCGCCGCCGGCCCCGACCGGTCGCAGCCGGTCGCCGGCACCCGTCCCCTGAGTGAGGCCGACGCGCCGGCGCCGCCGCCTGCGGCGCCACCGGCGGACGGGTCCGACGAGGAGGTCGTCCTCCCGCCGGTCCCCGTCGGCGAGGACGTCGCGCTCCAGGACGGGCTCACGACCACCGTGACCGCCGTGGAGGACGTCACCGTGACCCCGAGGGGACCCGGTGACGTCGCCGGGCCAGGGCAGGTGGTCACGCTGACGCTGAGCAACGGCTCCGGCGAGCCGGTCGACCTCGCGACGGTGGCCGTCGTCGCCACCACGGGCGACGGCGAGCCCGCCATCCCCAGCGACGACCCGCTCGCGGAGCCGCTGGGCGGCACCCTCGAGCCCGGGCAGGAGCAGACGGGCGTCTACGTCTTCCGCCTCCCCGAGCCCGACGCGTCGCTGGACGTCGAGATCGGTGTGAGCACCTCGCCCGACGTGGCGGTCGTCCGTGCGCCCTGACCTCCCACCCCACACCCCGACGACCGGCCGGCGACCTCCTGGAGCGCAGATGACCACCCCGTCCTCACGGCGCGGCGCCCGCGCCGCCCGCCGCACCCTGTCGGCGGCGATGGCCGCCGGGCTCGTGCTCCCGCTGCTGGCCGTGACCTCCCCCGCGACGCCCGTCAGCGTCGTCCCGGCCGCCGCCGTGCCCGCTGCCGAGCCTGCTGCTGGACCCGGTGCGGTGCCAGCCGCCGTGCCCGGTGTCTCGCCGGGCCTGCCCGGCACCGTCACGGCGGACGCCCTGCCCACCGTCCAGGTCGACGGGGTGGTGTGGGGCCAGGTGGTCGTCGGCGACCGCGTCTACGTCACGGGCGAGTTCGCCAACGCCCGCCCCGCCGGGGCCGCAGCGGGCCAGTCCCAGACCCCGCGAGCGACCCTGCTGGCCTACGACCTCGCGACCGGTGAGCTGGTCTCGTCCTGGGCCCCGAGCCTCGACGCGCAGGGCCTGGCCATCGCCGCGTCCCCGGACGGCCGCCGCATCTACGTGGGCGGTGACTTCACCGAGGTCGACGGACAGAGCCACGACCACGTCGTCGCGCTCGACGCGGCGACCGGCGCCGTCGTGCCCGGTTTCGCGGCGGGCGTCAACGGCCGCGTCCGCGCCCTGGTGACCGTGGGGAGCACCGTCTACGTCGGCGGCAACTTCACGAAGGCCGCCGGCCAGCCGCGCACCAGGCTGGCCGCCTTCGCCGCCGCGGACGGCGCGCTGTCGGCGTGGGCCCCGGTCGCCGACGGTGAGGTCTTCTCCGCCACCGCGCCGCCCGGGGCGGGCACGCTCGTCGTCGGGGGGAGGTTCACCACGCTCGGCGGGTCCGACGCCTACGGCCTCGGAGCGGTGGACCTCACCACGGCAGCGGCGCGTCCCTTCGCCGCCAACCGCGTCGTGCGCAACGCCGGCCCCGACGCGGCCATCTACGGCCTCACGAGCGACGAGCGCCAGGTCTACGGCGCCGGCTACGTCTTCGGTGCCGGGGGCAACCTCGAGAACACCTTCGCCGCCGAGTCGCGGACCGGCGAGCTGGCCTGGGTCAACGGGTGCCTCGGGGACACCTACTCCCTGGCGCCCGTGGGCGACGTGCTCTACACCGCGGGGCACCCGCACGACTGCGCGATGGTCGGCGGCAACCCCGAGGTCAGCCCCCGGCAGTGGCAGCGCGCGCAAGCCATGACGACGGCGCCCAGCCCGCTCGGGCGCACGAACACGTCCGGCACCTTCGCCGGTCGCTCCGCCCCGGAGCTGCTGCACTGGCTGCCGACCTTCGCGGCCGGGCGCTACACCGGGCAGTTCCAGGGACCCTGGAGCGTCACGACCGCCGGCGACTACGTGGTGATGGGCGGGGAGTTCCCCCGCGTCAACGGCGCCGGGCAGCAGGGGCTGGTCCGCTTCGCCGCACCCCCGGCCGCGCCCGACGCCTCGGGGCCCACCACGGGGCCGCCGGACGGCGAGAGCACCATCACCCCCACGCTCACCAACCCGGCCGCCGGGCAGGTCCGCGCGACGCTCACGGCCGCCTGGGACCGTGACGACCCCGAGCTGACGTACGAGCTGCTGCGCGGCAGCGGTGACGGCGAGGTGGTCGCCACCACCACGGCCACGTCCGCGTGGTGGGAGCGGCCGACGGTCTCGTTCGCGGACGACGCGGCGCCCGGGGGCTCGCTCACCTACCGCGTCCGCGTGAGCGACCCGTCGGGCAACGAGCTGGTCTCCGACCCGGTCACGGTCGAGGTCGAGGCTCCCCCCACGGACCCGGGACCCCCCACGTCGCCGACGGGCCCCTACGCCCAGGTCGTCGACGCCGACGACCCGTCCCACTGGTGGCGCCTCGGCGAGCGGGCCGGTGCCCGCGCGCAGGACCGCGCCGGCGGCGCCGACCTCGCGCTGGACCCCTCGGCGCGGCGGCGCGTGGCCGGGGGCACCGGCGACGGCGACCTCGCGACGTTCTTCACCGGGACCGCGAGGGTGCCGGGCGTCACGGCGCGCCCGGAGACGGGGCCGCAGTCCTTCAGCGTGGAGCTGTGGCTGCGCACCACCACGGCGCGAGGGGGCAAGCTCGTGGGCTTCGGCGACTCGCGCACCGGGCCCAGCAGCCAGTACGACCGCCAGCTGTGGCTGGACGGCGCCGGCCGCCTGCACTTCGGCGTCAACGACGGGCGCCTCGCCGTGCTGGGCTCACCGACCGCGGTCAACGACGGCCGGTGGCACCACGTCGTCGCCACGCTGGGAGCAGGGGGGACGACCCTGTTCGTCGACGGGGCCGCCGTCGCCAGCGACCCGTCGACCACGGCGGCCCAGCCCTTCCGCGGCTACTGGCGCGTCGGCGGCGACACGCTCGCCGGCTGGCCGTCCCGACCGCCCTCGGACGCCGTCGCGGGGAGCCTGGACGACGTGGCGGTCTACCCGCAGGCGCTGAGCGCCGACCGGGTGGCCGCGCACGCCGCAGCCGGCGGGGCGGGCCGATGACGGGGGCCGGTGCACCGTGAGGGCCGGTGCACCGTGACGGCCGGCTGACCGCCGCTCGGCGGCGGTAGCGTCGCGGCTGTGACCACCCGGGACGCGCGCGCCGAGGCCTCCGGCGGGCTCCTCGCCCGGCAGTGGCCCGCGCTGGGCGTGGTGGCGCTGGTGGTCTCCTCCGGGTACCGCTGGCGCACGCGACCCGCGGGCCAGGCGATCTCCGGCGCGCTGGACCTCTCCGTGCTCCTCGAGGTCGCGGTCCACGGGCTCGTCGGGGCCGGTGCGGTGGTGGTCCTCGTGCGAGCCCGCACCGCGGCGCCGGGCCGGTGGTCGAGCCTGCGACCGCCGGCGCCGCTGGCCTTCGGCGCCGCCTACACCGCGCTGGTCACCCTCTCGGTGACGTACGCGGCCTACCCGTCCTACGCCGCCGTGCGCGCCGGGCAGGCGTGGGTGGTGCTCGCGCTCGCCGTGGCGCTCGCCGTGGCGGCCTCCCGCGCTCAGCTGCACGCAGCGGTGCACGCGTACCTCGTGGTGGTCACCGCCTCGGTGGCGTACGGGGTGCTGGTGCCCTCAGCGCCCGTGAGCGCGCTCCAGGAGGGGCGGTTCACGTGGCTGGCGGTGCACCCCACCGTCTCCAGCGTCTACACCGCGCTGGCGGTGGTCATGGCGTCCGCGTACGTCGTCGGGACCGGCCGACGACCGGGTCCGCGGTGGTCACGAGCCACCTACGCCGTCCTGGCCCTGGTGGCGGCCGCCGCGCTCGTCGCCAGCGGGACCCGGGGCTCCGCGCTCGGCGGCCTCCTGGGCGCCGCCGCCGTGGTGCTGCTCGCCAGGTCAGGGCGCCAGCGGGTGCTCCTCGCGCTGACCATGGTGGTGGCCGGCGGCCTCGCGCTCGTGGCGGTGGGGGACCGGGTCCTCGCGTTCGTCACGAGGGGTGAGGACGCGGAGCGTCTGGCGAGCCTGAACTACCGCACCGAGCTCTGGGCCTACGCCTGGCAGGTCGCCTCGCGCCAGCCGCTGTACGGGCACGGCGTCGGCTCCCCCCGCGGCCTGTTCGTCCAGGCCACCGGGCTGGGGGGCAGCCACAACATGGTGGTCAACGTCGTCGTCGAGGTCGGGGCGGTGGGGCTCGCGGCGTGGGCGGCGCTCGTGGTGGCGGTCGCGCTGCAGCTGCGGGCGCGCGGTGCGGGCGCGGCGGTGGCGACGTGGCCGGGCGCACGGCCGCGCGGCGCCGGTCCGGCGCGGCGCGGCGGTGACGACCGACCGCTGCTGGCCGGCTCGCTCGTCGCGATCCTCGTGAGCGGGGTCTTCTCCGACGGTCCCGGGGCGGTCGCGACCGTCTCCAGCGTGTGGCTGTTCGTCATCGCGGGGTGGTTGGCGGCCCTGCGCCGGCGTCCCCGGACCCCGCCGGGGCGACGGGTGGAGGCGGGGCCGCGCCGGGTCCCGCCGGTCACCGCTCGCGCAGGACCCACGAGCGGATCACCGCGGCGCTGAGCAGCGAGCCCACCGAGAGCGCGAAGGGCATGACGGCGGCCGGCGCGCCGGCCCGCAGGAGCAGCGCCAGGAGGGCCACCGACACGACGCTGTCCGCGCACCGCACCAGGAACACCGCCTGCTGGCGGCGCCGGACGGCGGCGAGGGTCCCGTAGGGCAGGACCACCGCAGCCGACGCCGCGTAGAGCGCCCACCCCAGGACCGCGAGCTGGTCGACCTCGAAGCGTCCCGACGTGAGGGCGTCGCCGACGAGCGGCGTCGCCGCCGTGACGCCCGCGCCGAGGAGCACGCTCGCCCCGAGCAGGGCGGCGGCGGAGCGGTCGGCGCGACGCACGCCGGCGCGGCGGCCCGCGGCGGCGTCCGCACCTCCCGCGCCGGAGACGCTGGTGCCGGCGGCGCGCGCGTACCGCACCAGGAGCAGGCTCCCCACCCCGCCGACCACGAGGGTCAGGGGCGTCACGAGCAGCCGGGCGGCCTCCACCTCCCCGTACACCGCCCCCCCGAGCGCCGCGATGACCAGCACCCGTCCGGCGGTGAGCATCCCCGGGCGCAGGGTCTGCTGGGCGGCCCGCCACGCGCCGAAGCCCAGGACCACGGCGAGGTCGGCGCCGCGCCACGGGGCCAGCCACCGCTCGCCGGCGGGCAGCGCGGCGACGGCGACCACCGCGCCGACGACCTGCCCGACCCCGAGGGCGAGGAGGAACCCCACGAGCCCCGGTCCCCTCGCCGTGGCGCTGAGGAGGGCCACGGTCACCAGCGCGCCGCTCAGCGCCGCGAGGTCGACCGCCACGATGCGCCAGAACCGGTCGCAGACCATGAGCAGCCGGCGCAGGCAGTCCTCGAGGACGAACACCGCCACGACGGCGCCGAGCACGGCGCCGCCGCGCGCGCCCAGCACCGCGCTGGCGAGCAGCGCGCCGGTGATCGCCAGGAGCGCGGCGCTGCCCAGCGCCCACGCCGCGAGGCCGCCGCGCACCTCTGGCCGCGACCGGTCGACCACGGTCAGCGAGTCGCCCACCAGGCCCGTGACCACGGCCGTCGCGAGGACGACGCCGCCGTAGAGCAGCGCGTAGGTGCTCAGGCCCGGGCTGCCCAGCGTGCGGGCCACGACGACCTGCAGCGCGAGGGAGGCCAGCGCCTGGCTCGTCTGCGCCGCGACGGCGCCGGAGGCCGGCAGGGCCCACCGCAGCACCGAGCCCGCTCGTGGACCTGGCGTCACCGGCACAGTCTGAGGGTTACGGTGAGGCGTGGGCGGATCCTGGGCTCCTCCTGGTCGCGAGCCCGGGCGTCCCGACCCGGCTCCCGTCGACGACGCCGTCGACGCCCCCGCCTCGGAGACGGGCCCGCTGGCGGCGCTCGCGCGCTACCGGTCCAGCTCAGCGGCCATCGTGCTGGCCTTCGTGCTGCTCTCGGGTCTGGTGGGCCTCGTCGTCGGTGACGACGGCGGTGCGACCACCACCGTGGAGCTCACCACGCCCAGCCAGGTGAACCCGCTGGCGGCCGGGGGCAGCGGTGACTCGGCGCTCGCGCGCTACACCGGGCAGCGCGCGGCGTTCCTCACGTCCGACGCGGTCCTCGAGCAGGTCGCCGACGGCAGCGGGCGCAGCGTCGCGGGGCTGCGCGAGATCGTCTCGGTGGACACCTCCCCGGGGTCCAGCACCCTGAGCCTCGCGGTGGACGCGGGCGACCCGGCGCTCTCCGCCGCGCTGGTCGACGCGTGGGTGTCCGCCTATCGCGAGCGCTCGGACGCCCAGGTCGAGCGCCTGACCGGTGCGGCCCTGGAGGCGATCGCGAGCAACCGGGCGTCGTTGCGCCAGAGCCTGGCCGCGGGGTCCGGCAGCGCGCAGGAGCAGGCGGCCGCCGGGCAGGCGGCTGCGATCACGCTCAGCGAGCTGGACCAGCAGGCCAACGCGCTGACGACCGAGCAGGCCGTCTTCGGTGACGGCGTGCAGTTCGTCGCCGCTGCCACGCCCGGTGACGGCGTCACCGTGCCGTGGCGCGAGCTGGTGCTGGGCCTGCTCGTGGGCCTGGGGGTGGCGGCCGTGGTCGCGTGGTGGCGCGCCGACCGTGACCGGCGCGTGCTGAGCGGAGGACCGGCAGCCCTCGCCGTCGGTGCTCCGCTGCTGGGGGAGGTGGTCGAGGTCGACGACCACGACGACGGCGGCCAGGGGCTGTCGGACCTGCCAGCCGCGCCGTACCGTCCGGTGGTCCCGGCGCTGTCGTTGCGGGTGAGCGACGCGGTGCTGATCGTCACGAGCGCCGGCAGCGGTGAGGGCAGGACGCAGACCGCGCTGAACCTCGCCGTCGCCATGGCGCGCGAGGGCCGGCGCGTGCTGCTCGTCGACGCGGACGTCGAGGGGCGCGGCCTGTC
>JARIBR010000115.1 GCA_029258695.1 Quadrisphaera sp. | reverse complement strand
CTACGGCGATACCGGGGGCAGCGCGGCGAGAGATCCGTCGATCGGGGAGTCCGTGCGAGCGACACACCGCAGGAGGCCTCACGACGTCCCCGCTCGGCGAGCCGACCCCGCGCCCCCTCCCCGCTCGCCCGGGGGAGACCGCATCGCCTCCCCGCTCGCCCGGGGGAGATCGCATCGCCTCCCCGCTCGACGGCCGACAGCGGCAGCCCCGAGACGGCGGCTCAGAGACGGTCGAGGAGGAAGCGGGCCACCTCGCGCTCCCAGCGCTCCGGGTCGGTGTTCCACTCGCGCACGTGGCCGGCGCCGGCGAACTCCGCGTACGTGACGAGGTCGGGGCGGGCCGCGGCCAGCGCGCGGGAGGGGCCGACGGGCACGTAGCCGTCCTCGCCGCCGTGCATGAGGAGCACCGGGACGTCCAGCTCGCCGGCCCGCGACACCCAGTCCAGCGCCTCGAGGTCCACGGGCTGCTCGACGCCGGTGACCGCGCGCGCCAGCGGTGAGCCGAGCAGCCCCAGCCCGTAGCGACCCACCCCGCGCGGCAGCCGGTTCAGCGCGGCGTGGTGGTCGAGGACGTCGCGCCAGTCCACCACCGGCGCGTCGAGGACCACCGCGCTCACCGCCGACGCCGTCCAGCTGCGCGCGAGGAGCTGCAGCGCGATCGCGCCGCCCATGGACCAGCCGACGAGCACGACCCGGCGCGCCCCGGCGCCCAGCGCGTGCACGACCGCGGCCTCCACGTCGGCCCACTCCGTCTCGCCGAGGCCGTAGCGCCCCGACGCCGACGGGGCCGCGTCGCCGTCGTTGCGGTAGGACACGACGAGCGCGTCCACCCCGATGCGGTGGAGCACGGGCAGCGCCCGCAGGCACTCCTCCCGGCTTGTCCCGCGGCCGTGGACGAGCACGGCCCACGTCCGGTCGTCCTCGTCGTCCCGAGAGGGCGCGCCCGACGGCGGCGACGCGGGCACGAACCAGGCCGGCATCGGCCCCGCGTCGGAGCCGACGGTCACGTCGGTGAAGGACAGGCCCAGGGCCGAGGCGGGGTCGCCGGCGTAGTAGGTGGCGCTCCAGCGGGCGGGGCCCGGGACGAGCCGGCCGGCGTCGACGCCCAGGAGGGCCCGCGTGACGCTGGCCCGGCCGCCGCGGCCGCGGCCGCCGGCAGGGCGCTCCAGCACCTCCCCGACCCGCGCGTGACCCCCGCCGGGCAGCCGCAGGCCGTAGACGCCGCGGGCCAGGGTGTCGGGGGTGGCCTCGAGGCTGACAGCCCCCGCGGTGGCGCCCAGCACCCGCACGTCGTCGGGGCGGGCGCTGGCCGGCGTCACGACGGCGCGCGCGAAGGCGCCGGCGACCGCTGACGTGGCGGCAGCGGTCGCCGCGGCCGCCAGCACGCCGACGAGCGCGGACCGCCCGTACCCCCCGCTCACGAGCCGGCGCCGGAGCGTGCGACGCGCAGCGCCCACCACACCAGCGGCACCTGCAGGGGCAGCCGGAGCAGGGTGGCCGCGCGGTAGCGCGAGGAGGTCCACGGCGACGCGAGCGCGGCGGCGGCCATCGTGACGTTGGCGGGGAACACGGCGACGAACAGCGCAGCGCTCCCCCACCCGCCGAGCCGGCGGGTCCGCGAAGAGACCAGCGCGGCCGCGCAGACGAGCTCGGCGGCTCCCGAGGCCAGCGTCCAGAAGCGGGGGGCGCCCAGCGCCGCCGGGACGATGCCGTCAAAGACCCGGGGCACCGCGAAGTGCGCCGTGCCGGTCACGGACAGCATCACGGCCAGGCTGCGCCACGTCGGAGGTCTCACTCCTGCATCGTCCCAGCGCCGCCACCGCGAGCGCCCGAGGGGGCGGATAACGTCAGCGCCATGGACGAGAGCAGCGGTGGCGCCGTGCACGAGACCCCTGGCCGGGCCACGGACACGGACGAGGACGCGGGCCCCCGACGTCCGACGACCGTCCTGGTCACCGAGGAGCCCGTCACCGGCCCCGACCTGGAGCGCATCCTGGCGATCCACCCGCCCCGCGCCGAGGACCCCGCCCACCGGTACGAGGTGCTCGTCCCCGTGGAGGACCGCACCTCGGGGCTGACGGAGGCCATCGACTCCCTCGCCCTCGGCGAGGTGCGCGAGGCCTTCGACGAGCTCCGAGGCGGCGGCGGGACGGGCTCGACGCCCCACGACCACGAGGGCGCCGCCCGGGTGGCCGCCGAGGTGCTCGCCGACACGCTCGCCTCGCTGCGCCGCCACGACCGCGACGCCGACGGCAGCGTGACCCGCGACGACCCGGTGGGCGCCACCGCGACCACGGTCCAGCGCCTGCGGGCGGACGACGTCGTCGTCGTGACCCGGCCCCGTTTCGTGGAGGACACCCTGCGCACCGACTGGGCGTCGCGCCTGCGCCAGGTCCTCGACGTGCCCGTGCTGCACGTCTACGGCGGCACCACCTCGACGGGCTGAGCGGGGCGCCGGGATGACGCTGACCGGGATGCTGCGGCGGGCGCTGGGCGTTGGCACGGGCATGACCGCTTCGACTCCCGCCCAGACCTCCCAGAGCTACCCCGTCTCCAAGCCCGAGGAGGAGTGGCGCCGTGAGCTGACCCCCGAGCAGTACCAGGTGCTGCGCCGCGGCGGCACCGAGCGCCCCGGCACCGGGGAGTACGACAAGACCGAGGCCCCCGGCACCTACCGCTGCGCGGCGTGCCGCGCCGAGCTGTTCACCTCGAAGGAGAAGTTCGGGTCCGGGTGCGGCTGGCCGGCGTTCTACGCCCCCAGCGCCGACGACAACGTCGAGCTGCTCACCGACACGTCGATGGGCATGAAGCGGACCGAGGTGCGGTGCGCCTCGTGCGGCTCGCACCTGGGGCACGTCTTCGAGGGTGAGGGCTTCGACACCCCCACCGACCAGCGCTACTGCATCAACTCGGTCTCCCTCGACCTCGAGCCGGCCAGCTGATCCCGCACGCAGCAGGGCCGGTCCGCCTGCGCGGGCCGGCCCGCTGGCTCGACCTGGACCCCGGGACCGCCTACGGGATCGCGCGGCTGCGGGTGGACGTCTTCGTCGTCGAGCAGCAGTGCCCCTACCCCGAGCTCGACGGCCGCGACCTGGAGCCGGGCGCCGAGCACCGGTGGGTCCAGGGTGACGTCGCGACGGACGCCGCCACCTCGGGGCCGGGCCCCTGGGTGCTGGCCTGCCTGCGGGTGCTGCGCGACCCGGACGGGGCGGTGCGGGTGGGACGGGTGGTCACCTCGCCGAGCGCCCGCGGCCGCGGCCTCTCCGGAGCCCTGATGGACCAGGTGGTCGTCGACCACGGGGGCGCAGCGATCGTCCTGGACGCCCAGACCCA
This sequence comes from Quadrisphaera sp., assembly GCA_029258695.1. The sequence goes on along the minus strand of JARIBR010000115.1, from coordinate 7,414 downwards.
CCTGGCTCACTGGTACGCCAGGTGGGGCTTCGAGCCCGACGGCCCGGGCTTCGTCGAGGACGGGATCCCCCACGTGCCGATGCGGCGCCGGGCCGCTCAGGCGAGGCCGGCGAGCAGCTCCGGCAGCGGGGTGCGCCGGCCGGTGTAGAACGGCAGCTCCTCGCGGACGTGACGCCGGGCCTCGGTCGCACGGAGGTCGCGCATGAGGTCGACGATGCGGTGCAGCTCGTCGGCCTCGAAGGCCAGCAGCCACTCGTAGTCGCCGAGGGCGAACGCCGAGACGGTGTTGGCACGCACGTCCGGGTAGGAGATGGCCGCCATGCCGTGGTCCTTGAGCATGGTGCGGCGCTCGTCGTCGGGCAGCAGGTACCACTCGTAGGAGCGCACGAACGGGTAGACGTTCATGAACTGTCGCGGCTCCTCGCCGGCCATGAAGGCCGGGACGTGCCCGCGGTTGAACTCGGCGGGGCGGTGCAGGCCCACCGAGGACCACACCGGGCTCAACGCTCGTCCGAGGCCGGTCCGGCGCAGCCGCCGGTAGGCCGCCTGGAGGGTCTCGACGGCCGGGGCGTGCCACCACACCATGACGTCGGCGTCGGCGCGCATGCCCGCCACGTCGTACCAGCCGCGCACCACCAGTCCCCGGCCGGCGAGGTCCTCGACGATCTCCTCGATCTCCTGCCGGGCACGCTCACCGTCCGCGACGGTGCCGGTGAGGGCGAAGACGGAGTACATCGTGTACCGGACGGTGGCGTTGATCTCCTCGGCGTTCGGCTCCGGATCGGGTGCGGGCGTCACGGCGTCGGGGACGGTGGAGTCGGGTGCCTGGCTCATGCGTCCAGTCTCCCCCCCGTCCTCGGCGGAGGCAGGGCCCCCTGGAGCGCAGCCGCCAGGTCGCCCCGGCCGGCGACCACCACGTCGTCCAGGTCGAGCCACCCCGCCATCAGCGTCAGCTCACCGGCCAGCTCGTGGGCGACCCGGTCGGCGTCGACGCCGTGCTCCGCGAAGGCTCCCTGCACCCGCAGGGCGCTGCGCCCCTCGGCGCGGTCGGCCTTGAGGTCCACGCGGGCGACGAGGTGGCCGTCGAGGAGGAACGGGAGCACGTAGTACCCGTGGACCCGGCGGGCCTGCGGCACGTAGATCTCGATGCGGTAGTGGAACCCGAACAGCCGCTCGGCGCGCTCGCGACGCCAGACCAGCGGGTCGAAGGGGCTCAGCAGCGCCCGCCCCGTGACGCGGCGCGGGGTCCTCGCGGCGGCGTGCAGGTACGCCGGGCGCGACCAGCCCCGCACCTCCACGGGGACGAGCACGCCCTCGCCGACGAGCTCCTCCACCGCGGCCCGGTGACGGACCGGGGTCATCCGCCAGTAGTCGCGCAGGTCCGGCTCGGTGGCCACCCCGAGCGACGCGGCGGCCCGCTCGACGAGGTCCCGCGCAGCATCCGCCGGCTCCGGCGTGGGCCGGGCGAGCACGTGGGGCGGGAGCACGTGCTCGGGGAGGTCGTAGAGGCGCTCGAAGTGGTGGCGGCCCCCGACGGTCAGCTCACCGGTGGCGAAGAGGTGCTCACAGGCGTGCTTGACGTCCGAGCGCTCCCACCAGGTGGCGCCCGCCGGGCGGCGTCGGGGTCTGGCCCCGCCGGGTCGCGGGCCTGCGCCGATCGCCTGCTCCAGCGCCCCGGCACCGATCGGCCCGAGCTCGGCGACGGCGCTGCGGACGTCGGCGAGCAGGGACGGCTGCGCGGCGGCCAGCGCCGGGTAGCCCCGGTGGCCCGTGACGGCCCCGGTGGCCCCGAGGGCCGGCCAGTCCTCGACGCGCACGAGGGATGCCTCGTGGGACCACACCTCCACGAGGGCGCGACGGCGGCGCCCCGCGGCGGTGGTCGGCCAGGCCGCCTCGTCGAGCAGCTGCCGGGGGTAGGCGCCGAGCCGGCTGAACAGGGGGACGTAGTGGGCGCGCACGGCCACGTTGACGGAGTCCATCTGGAGGAGCTGGACGCGCCCCACCACACGGTCCAGGTGACGGCGGGTGACTGCGCCGGTGGGTCGAGGGTCGGTGAACCCCTGGGCGGCGAGCGCGGTGCGGCGTGCCGCGTCGGCGGTGATGGTCCTCACGGCGGGGAAGCCTGCCAGCGAGGTTCGACGGCCGGGCTCCCCGCCATGGTGATCATGGGCGATCACCACCTCGCCCTGCGGTGATCATGGGCGATCACCCCCTCCTCCCGCGGTGATCATGGGCGATCACCACCTCCTCCCGCGGCGTCAGGGGGTGATCGCCCATGTTCACCGCGGAGGGGCCGAGGGGGGCGAGGGGCGGCGGGCCGAGGGGGGCGACGGGCCAAGGGGCCAAAGGGCCAAGGGGCCGACGGGCCGACGGGGCGACGGGCCGAGGGGCGACGGACCCGTGGTCCGTGCTCAGCAGCCGTCACCGTCGGGCGTGGTGGTCCCCGGGAGCTCAGGTGCTGCGCCCCGCGAGCACCTCCGCCGCGGCGCGCCGGCCCGAGGCGATGGACGCGGGGATCCCCACCCCGTCGAGGAAGGCCCCCGCGAGCGCCAGCCCGGGGGTGCTCGCCACGGCGCCGCGCAGCGCAGCCACCCGTTGCACGTGCCCGGGGGTGTACTGCGCCAGCGCCGAGCGCCACCGGGTGACGGCGGTGGTCAGCGGCGCCAGCTCCGCGCCCAGCAGCCGCGAGGCGTCGTCGAGCGCCAGGTGCGCCAGGTCCTCGTCGTCGCGGGCGAGCACGGCGTCCTCGCCGTAGCGCCCCACCGACGCCCGCACCACGTCACGCCCGCCGGCCGCGCGGGCCACCCACGCCCACTTCTGCGAGGAGAACGTCATCGCCTTGACCACCCGGCTCTCCACCGGGGGGACGAGGATCCCGGACAGCCCGTCGAGGCCGTCACCGGCGGCGAGGGTGCCGGGGGGCAGCACCGCGCTGACCAGCGCGAGCGAGGCGGCGGGCACCGCGCGCAGGGCGTCGCCAGCGGCGGGGAGGTGCGCGGCGAGCAGCGGCGCCGCGACGTGGGGGGGCACGGCGAGGACCACGGCGTCGGCCTCGAGGACCCCGACGCCTGTGGTGTCGCCGCCGAGGGCATCACCGCCGGGGCCATCACCGGCGAGGGCATCGCCGCCGGGGCCATCACCGCCAGGGGCATCACCGCCGGGGCCATCACCGCCGGGGACGGCGACCAGGTGCACCCGCCAGCGGTGACCACCCGCCCCGAGCCGCTCCAGCCCGGTGACCCGCGCGGCCAGGCGCACGGATCCTCCCGTGGCCGCCACCGCGTCGGCGACCGCGGGCGCGAGGCGCCACACGCCGCCGCGGATGCCCGCGAAGACCGACTCGCCGACCGCGCCGGACGCCCCCACGGCGCCACCCGCCACCCCGGCGCGCGCGGCGGCGCCCGCGGCAGCGGTCGCACCGGCGACGGCGTCGGTGACGGGGCCGCCGCCGGCAACGGCGGGCCACAGCGCGGGCAGGGCGGCGCGCATCGAGAGCCCGGCGGCAGAGCCGGCGTACACCCCCCCGAGCAGGGGGTCGACGATGCGGTCCACGACGGCGGCACCGAGGCGACCCCCCACCCACGAGGCGACGTCCACGTCCCCCGGTGGGTCGGGCACGGGGGCGGTGAGCGTCTCGGCGCCAGCCCGGGCCACCTCGTCATCGGTGAGCAGGCCGGCGAGACCGTCGGTGGAGGACGGCACGCCCATGAGCGTGCCGCTCGGCAGCCGGTGCAGGGCTCCGCGGCTGGCCACGAGGGCGCGCGTGGTGGCCGGGGCGACGAGGTCGGCGCCCAGCCCCACGTCGCCGGCGAGCCCCAGCGCCTCCGGGCGGCGGGCCAGCAGCGACTCCGCGCCGCCGTCGACGACGACGTCCGCTGCAGGCCCGTGGCCGTCCGCGGGCACCGTCAGGCGCACCGGGGCCAGGGCACCGCCGACGCGGTCGGACGCCTCGAGAACCGTGACCTCGGCGCGGCCGCTGCGCGCCAGCTCCCAGGCGGCCGCCAGCCCGGAGATCCCGGCGCCGACGACCAGGACCCGGGGACGGTCGCGACCGGGACGGTCGCGACCGGGGCGCTCGGCGCGAGGACGCTCGGCGCGAGGACGCTCGGCGCGAGGACGCTCGGCGCGTGGACGGTCGGCGCCGCTCACTCCTGCGAGACCTCGTGGACGAGCTCGGCGATCCGCGTGAGCACCGTCGGGTCCGTCGACGGCGGCACGCCGTGCCCGAGGTTGAAGATGTGCCCGGGAGCCGAGCGTCCACGGCGCAGGACCTCGCGCACGGCGGCGTCGACCACCGGCCACGGAGCGCCGAGCAGGGCGGGGTCGAGGTTGCCCTGGACGGCGTGGCCGGGGCCGATGCGCCGGCTCGCCTCGTCGAGGGGTACCCGCCAGTCCACGCCCACCACCTCGGCGCCCACCTCGCCCATCGCTGCGAGCAGCTCGCCGGTGCCCACGCCGAAGTGGATCCGCGGCACCCGCGCAGCGCCGTCGTCGTCGGTGAGCGCGCCGAGCACCCGGGTCGACCACGGCGCGACGGAGGACTGGTAGTGGGCCAGGGCCAGGGCGCCGGCCCAGGAGTCGAAGAGCTGCACCGCGGACGCGCCGGCGGCGATCTGCACCTGCAGGAACGTGGTGGTGCTCGCGGTGATGCGCTCCATGAGGGCGGCCCAGAGACCGGGATCGCCGTGCATGAGCGCCTTGGTCGCCGCGTGGTCCTTGCTCGGACCACCCTCGACGAGGTAGCTGGCGAGGGTGAAGGGGGCTCCGGCGAAACCGATGAGCGGCACGGGGCCGAGCTCCCCGACGAGCTGGCGCACGGCCTGGGCCACCGGCTCGACCTGGGCGGGGTCCAGCACCGGCAGCGCGTCGACGTCGGCGGCGGTGCGCACGGGCGAGGCGATGACCGGGCCGGTCCCCGGCACGAGGTCGAGATCGACACCGGCGGCCTTGAGGGGGACGACGATGTCGGAGTAGAGGATCGCGGCGTCCACGTCGTGTCGACGCACCGGCTGCAGGGTGATCTCGGTGACGAGGTCGGGGGTCATGCAGGCGTCCAGCATCGCCGTGCCCGCGCGCGCCTCGCGGTACTCGGGCAGCGAGCGGCCGGCCTGGCGCATGAACCACACCGGGGTGCGGCTCACCGGCAGTCGAGCGGCGGCACGCAGCAGCGGGGCCGCAGGCTCAGGGACGGGCTCAGGGACGGGTGCGGGTGCGGGTGCGGCGGGACGGGCAGCATCGGAGGGGGCGGCGCTCACACCGCATCCTCCCAGGCGCACCGCGGCCGGACCAGGCCGGACCAGGCCGGACCAGGCCGGGCCGCACCGGCTCGCCGCGGTCCTGAGCGGGCCGGACCAGGCCGGGCCGCACCGGCTCGCCGCGGTCCTCAGCGGGCCGGACCGCGACGGCAGCCGGGCGCCCGCCATGATGGGCCGGTGGTCGACGCGCAGGTGCCGGAGCTGGCGCCGCGAGCGTTCCGCCGCGCCCTGACCTCCGTGCGCGAGGCCCTCGTGCACCCCGCGGTCGAGGTGGCCGCGCTGACGGCGCCCTCGCGCATGGCCCCGTGGGCCTCCGCGCTGGCCGGCGCCGTCGCCGCGGGGGCCCCGCCCGGGCCCGGCGACCACGCTGCCCGCCCGAGCGACGCGGAGAGCACCCCGGACCGGGCACCGGGCGACCACCTCGACGACGACGCCGCATCGGGTCGCCTCGTGCTGCTCCACGACCCCGGCGCCCCGGCCGCGTGGGGCGGGACCTTCCGCGTGGTGGTCTACGTGCGCGCCACCCTGGCGGCCGACGAGGCCCACGACCCGATGGTCGCCGACGTCGCCCGGTCGTGGCTGGTCGACGCCCTCGACGCAGCGTCGGCCCGTCCGTCGGCTCTCGGCGGCACGGTGACGCGGGTCACCTCCCAGCCGTTCGGGGAGCTCGCCGACACCGGCGAGGACTCTCGGGACGTCACCGCACCGGTGGGTGCGGGTGTCGCCGACGTCACGGCCGAGGTGGAGCTGCGGGCCTCCTGGACGCCGCCGGCCGACGCGGTCGGCGCGTCGGTGACGGCGTGGGCCGACGTCATGGCGACCGCCGCCGGGCTGCCGCCGCTGCCCGACGGCGTGGCGCGCCTGCCCCGCCGCCCGCGCTGAGCCCCGCGCCGCCCCGCACCCCGCCTCCCGAGCCCCGCCTTCCTGGCCGGCGCCCTCCTGGGCCCACCCGTGCCCCCGGCCCGGCCCGTCCTCACGCTGCCCTCCTCCGAACGCTCAAGGAGTCACCGCTGCGCCCCGATGACTGATCGAGGTCGTGCCCACGGACGGAGCACGGCACCGGCCCAGACATGGAGGCACCATGAGCACCGTCGCCGACCGAACCCGGAGGGTGGTCCCGCACCAGCGCGAGTCGAGGACCACCGCGCTGGTCGCCGTGCAGCACCTGGCCGTGCGCGAGATCGCCATCCGCGTGCTGCGGGGTCTCGGGGCCCAGGACGTCGTGGCCGTCGCCAGCCCCGAGGAGGCACGACGCGCCGCCGCGGCGTTCTCCGGGCAGGTCGCCATCATCGAGGCCGGTCTCGCCGACGGCGCCGGGGTGGCGCTCGCCCGGGACCTGAGGGCCGCCGGCTGGAGCCAGCCGCTCGTCGTCTCCACCAGCGACGACCCGTGGACGGTGCGCGCCGCGCTCTCCGCGGGGGTGCGCTGCTACCTCACCACGACCGACCGCGGGGGCCTGGTGCCCGAGCTGTCCTCGGCGCCCACCGGGCTCCACGCGCTGTCCGAGCGGGAGGTGGAGGTGCTCCAGCTGGTCGGCGAGGGCCGCAGCAACCGCGACGTCGGCGAGGCGCTGGGTCTCTCGGCGCTGACGGTGAAGAGCCACCTGGCCCGCATCGCCCGCAAGGTCGGCACGGGGGACCGCGCCGAGATGGTCCTCATCACCCTGCGGGCCGGCCTCATCAGCTGACCGCCGCGGCGGTCAGGACCCCCGCCGCGTGTCGTACGCGGCGTCTACGGTGCGTGCGTGAGCGACACCCCCCCGGGCGGGCCCCACGCCTACCCCGACGCCGAGCCCGACGAGCCCGACGAGCCGTAGGAACCGCTGCCCCTGCTGGCCGAGCCGGCGGGCGGCGTGCCGCCGCTCACCGACACCCCGCGAGCCTTGGAGCAGGCGGTCGCCGCCCTCGCCGGCGGCCACGGCCCGGTCGCGGTCGACGCCGAGCGCGCCTCGGGCTACCGGTACGGGCAGGACGCCTACCTGGTGCAGCTGCGCCGCGCCGGCACCGGGACCGTGCTGCTCGACCCCGCCGCCCTGCCGGACCTGTCCAGCGTCTCGCAGGCGCTCGGCGACGCGGAGTGGGTGCTGCACGCGGCGAACCAGGACCTGCCCTCCCTCGCCGGGGTGGGGATGCGCCCGGGCGGCGCGCTGTTCGACACCG